>NZ_JAFREK010000001.1:0-214443 GCF_017377535.1 Faecalibacterium sp. Marseille-Q4137 | reverse complement strand
TCAGATCACCGGCCTGGGACATTTGTGCCATGAAAGCTCCGCCTCCTTTGAAACTTCTCTCATACTCTTGCACCAAAATTGAAGCGTAAAAAATGCGCCGTGCCGTTTTGCGGCACAACGCAATTTGTAAAAAAAATCTATATTATAATACAGTTTTCTGTAAAATACAAGATGCTGCGCAGGGGAGATCCTGCCTTTCCGGGACACTTCGATCAGGAATGATGGATCTGCAGCGTTTTCCAGTGCTCTTTCTTCTCATATTCTGTTGTCACACCGTCATCTCGGTACATCCGGTACTCCGCAGATTCGCCGTCGGGCAGGAAGCTCCACAGGGTCAGGCTGGCATCATCCAGCTCAGAGGTGCTGTTGGCGGGCTGTGCCACGGGAACGATGTGACCCGGACGGAGGAACAACAGCATTTCGTCCAGCGCACAGCGGATATAGTGGTGTCCGGCGGGCAGGATCTCTTCGTCGTAGTCGTCCACAGCCCGCAGGCGCAGGAGCTTCATGGATTCGGGCAGGTAGACATGCCGCCCGTGGGCATTCTGGACATAGACAGGCGCTGCCATCAGGCCCTCGCCCAGCAGAAGCTGATCTTCCACCTCCCGGGCATCGGGGTCATCCGGGTAGTCGAAGGCCAACGGCCGGAAGTAGCTGGTGTTTTCCAGCGCGGCTTTCATAAATTCGCTGTACAGGTAGGGCAGCAGGGCGTAGCGCAGACGGATCATATTGCGCACAGCGGGCAGCACCTCGGGGAAGCGGTAGTATTCCTGCATCCGGGTGCCAACTGCGGAGTGGTTGCGCATCAGCGGGGTGAGCAGACCGAACTCAAGCCAGCGCAGGGCAAGATCCGGCGTGGTATCGGAGGAGAAGCCGCAGAGGTCGGCACCGCTGTACAGGAAACCGCACATCTGGACACTGGGCATCATCTGGATGTTGGCCAGCAGCTGGGCCCAACTGGAATTGTTGTCGCCCAGCCAGATGCCGCCATAGCGGTGGCTGCCAATGAAGCTGGAGCGGCTGTAAAGCAGGGTGCGCTGGCCCGGGCGCAGGTCGGCAAAGGCCTCGCCAGCGGCGCGGGTCATGCTGCCGCCGTAGAGGTTGTGGACCTGATCGTGGCGCACCTTCTGGCCGTCCACCTCATGGTAGAAGCTGGCGTAGTCTGCCGGGCTGTTCATCAGTCCCATGGCACCGCCTACCACGCGCGGGAAAAACTCCTCCTGCTCAATGTTGTCCTTCTCCCGCAGGGCGGCCATGTCGTTCAGAAAAGCGCGCAGCCGCTCGGGTGAGTAGAAGAGGGAGGGCTCATTCATATCGTTCCAAAAGCCCTCGATGCCGCAGTCGGTCAGGGCCTTGTATTTGTGGCCGAACCACTCCCGCACCTCAGGGCGCAGGAAGTCGGCAAAATAGGCCTTGCCGGGCCAGACTGCCGCCACAAAGGGAGTTCCGTCGGCCTTTTTGCAGAAGTATCCCTTTTCCAGCCCCTCAGTGCAAGTGGAGTCGTTGGGGTCAACGCGCACGCCGGCATCGATGATGGGCACCAGCCGGATGCCCTGCGCTTTCAGGTCTGCGGAGAGCTTTGTAAGGTCTGGAAAACGTTCCTTGTTTACGGTGAAATCGGCATAGTCCTGCATATACTCGATGTCCATACAGATCATGTCCAGCGGCAGGTCGTGCTCCTTGTACTGGCGTGCAACTTCCCGTACGTCCTCCTCAGTCTTGTAGCCCCAGCGGCTCTGTGCCAGACCGAATGCCCACCTGGGCGGGATGTAGCTGCGGCCGATGAGGGTACGGAACTCCCTGCAGATCGCATTTTCGTTCCCGCCGGAGAGGAGATACAGATCGTAGTCTGGGGTCTCGGTGTGGAAAGAGAGAAGATCGTGGCGGGAATAACCGATGTCGTAATAAACCTTGCCCGGGAAATCCACGAACAGGCCAAAGCAGGTGCTGCCGTCCCGCACCAGCAGGAAATTGTGCGCACCATAGAAGGAAAGCTTGTCCTCGCTGTGGCGGGATTCATCGGTGTTGTTGGCGATGTAGTGCCAGCCGCGTTTGTTGATGCCGCGGGGCATTTCACCCAGACCGTAGACGGCAGCCTGCTCACTGAGGGTGAGCTGCCAGCCGCTGCCATCGGGAGTCAGAAAGGGGATGGGGCCGCTTTCCGCGGGAAGAGACAGCACAACGCTCTGGGTGGGAAAAGGATGCCCGAAAGAAAAACGTTGGATCACAGAAAAGACCTCCTGTTTCAGATAGAGTTGTTACTATAATGATACGGCAGAAATCGTTCCGGAACAAGAGAGAAAACAGGATGAATAATACAACAAAACAGGCGTTTTGTGGCATGCGCAACAGCCAATACTTCTGCTGCACCTGCCTGAGCCTCTCGGGCGAGAAACTGCACGGAATGGATTGCAAACTGTCGAATGGCTTGCTATAATAAAAAGTACTCTGAAAAGGGAGGATCTTCCATGTATCGAAACGGCATCAAGCGGCTGCTGGCGGTCATTTTGTCCCTCTGCGGCATGATCGTGCTCTCGCCGCTGCTGCTCATCCTCTGCCTTGCCATCAAGATCGATTCCCCGGGGCCGATCTTTTTCAGGCAGAAGCGGGTGGGCATCCACAAACAGCATTTCAATATCCTCAAGTTCCGCACCATGCGCATTGACACCCCCCACGATATGCCCACCCACATGCTCAAGGACCCGGATCAGTATATCACCCGGGTGGGGCACTTCCTGCGCAAGACCAGTCTGGACGAGCTGCCCCAGCTCTGGAACATCTTTGTGGGCGATATGGCAGTCATCGGCCCGCGCCCGGCGCTGTGGAACCAGTATGACCTTCTGGCCGAGCGGGACAAGTACGGTGCCAACGATGTCCGCCCCGGCCTGACCGGCTGGGCCCAGATCCATGGGCGGGATGAGCTGGAGATCGTAGACAAGGCCCGGCTGGATGGCTACTATGTGGAGCACCTGAGCTTTGGCATGGACGTAAAGTGCTTCTTTGGCACCATCAGGGCGGTGCTCGACCACGACGGTGTGGTCGAGGGCGGCACCGGCACTTTGCACGAAGAGGAAAACCACAAGAAGTAAGACTGGCCCGGGCAGAATACTTGATTTATCCCCTGAAAAGCGTATAATAAAACGGTATAAGACATCAAAGGAGGATTTCCATGAATCGCACCTACATCAACGAGGTACAAAAGGAAATTGGCAATACGGTCAAGGTACAGGGCTTTATTGAAAACCTGCGCAACAGCAAGTATATGGCCTTTATCGTACTGAAGGATATCACCGGCAAGCTGCAGATCACGGTTGAAAAAGAGGATCATCCTGATCTGGTGGACACCATCGATCAGCTGACCCCTGATTCGGTCATCACTGTCACCGGTAAGGTGGTCGAGAACGACTACGTCAAGATGGGCGGCATCGAGATGATCCCCGAGGCCATTGAGGTGGAGAGCATTGCGGATGCACTGCCCATTGCCCGCAAGGCCATTGCCGCTACCAAGAAGAAAAAGGCGGTGGAGCGTTCCAGCATCGACCAGCGCATTGATTACCGCTGGGTCGATCTGCGCACCGACGAGAACCAGCTGATGTTCAAGGCCCAGAGCTGCATGGTCAACGCCATGCGCAAGTTCCTGCTGGACCAGAACTTCATCGAGATCCACACCCCCAAGCTGATCGCTGCTGCCAGCGAGAGCGGCTCTGAGGTGTTCAAGGTGGATTACTTCGACCGCAATGCCTATCTGGCACAGAGCCCCCAGTTCTACAAGCAGATGGCAATGGCTGCAGGCTTTGAGCGCATTTTCGAGACCGGCCCTGTGTTCCGCGCCGAGAAGAGCTATACCAACAAGCACGCCACGGAGTTCTCCGGCTTTGATCTGGAGTTCAGCTACATCACCTCTTACAAGGATGTCATGGCCATGGAGGAGCAGCTGCTCAAGGCTGGCCTGCGGGCTGTGAAGGACGCTTACGGCGACCAGATCCAGGAACTGTTCGGCAAGGAAGTCATTGTGCCCGAGACCCCGTTCCCCGTGGTCAAGCTGGCTGACCTGTACAAGGGTCTGGAAGAGGACTTCGGCTATGTGGTGGACGATTCCGAGAAGGGCGACCTGACCACCGAGGCTGAGCGCCTGAGCTATGACTGGGTGAAGAAGCACTATAACCACGAGTTCCTCTTCGTCACGGATTACGATGCTGAGAAGCGCGCTTTCTACCACATGCGCGACGAGAACGGTGTGCCTCAGGGCTATGACCTGATCTGGCGCGGTGTGGAGATCACCACCGGTGCCCAGCGCGAGCACCGCTATGAGGTGCTGAAGAAGCAGGCTGAGGAAAAGGGTCTGGCTGAGGATGTCAAGTTCTATCTGGAGTTCTTCCAGTATGGCTGCCCCCCGCACGGCGGCTTCGGTCTGGGCATTGACCGCCTGACCATGCTGCTGGTGGGTGAGAGCATCAAGGACGCGGAGTTCCTGTTCCGCGGCCCCAACCGTCTGACCCCGTAAGAACGGGGGTGTTCGTATGAACGCCGCAGACCATTATCTGACCCGTTATCTGGAAGCGAAGGATCTGGATCAGTACAACGCACTGCTCCGCTACACCTTTCAGGTCACGGAAGAAGAGCTGACTGCCACAGGCTGGAAGGACGATGAGATCAAGCAGTCCAAGTTCCCGGTGCTGGAACGTGCCGATGTCCTGGGCTGCTTTGATGGAGACACGCTGGTGTCCCAGTTTGCCGTCTATCCGCTGAAAATGAACATCTACGATACGGTCTACCATGTGGGCTTTGTCACCAGTGTCTGCACCTACCCGGAGTACACCGGGCAGGGCATTATGAAGCACCTGATGATCAAGGGCCTGACCCAGATGCACGAGGAAGGCAAATCCTTCGCCCTGCTCTACCCGTACAGTATTCCGCTGTACCATCATCTGGGCTGGGAGATCGTTTCCAACAAGATCTCGTTCAACATCAAGGACCGGCAGATCCCCACCAAGGTCAAGGCCCCCGGCTATGTCCGGCGTGTCAGCTGGGATAACACCGAGTTCCATGAGCTGCACTCCCACTTTGCGTCCATCACCCACGGCTGTCTGTTCCGCAACAGTCTGGCCTGGGAGGAATACTGGCGCTGGGACGAGGACGATACCAATGTTGCGGTCTACTACAACGTCAAGGATAAGCCCTGCGGCTACATGGTCTACCTCATCAAAAACGACATCATGCACATCAAGGAGATGGTCTACCTCAACCGCGAGGCCCAGAAAGGCCTGTGGGAGTATATCCATGCCCATGATTCCATGATCGATGAGGTGCACGGCAGCACCTATTTCAGCGAACCCATTGCCTTTGAGATGGACGATGGCGACATCAAGGAGAGCATCCGCCCCTATGCCATGGGACGCATTATCGACGTGGAGGATTTCCTCGCCGATTACCCATGTGACCCGGACGGCGGCACCCTGTGTATCGAGCTGGAGATCGAGGACTCGCTTCTGCCATGGAACGACCGGACGTTCAACGTTCGCTTTGCGGATGGGCACTGCACCATGACCCATGAACCCGCTGAGTATCACCTGAAAATGGGCATCGGTACCTTTACCACCCTGCTGCTGGGCTACAAGACTGCAGAGCGTCTGTATGAACTGGAGCGCATCGAGGGCAGGGAAGAGGCTGTGGAACGGCTGGATGACGTGCTTTTCCATAAGATCCCATATATTTCGGATTACATCTGACAAAAGAAAACAACCCTCTCCGTCAAAGCCTTTTGCTTTGTCTGCTTCCCCCGAAAGGGCGAGGTGGCATTGCGAGGCAATGACGGAGAGGGTTGTTCTTTTTGACTCAGAGCAGCGTCGGCACCAGTTCGGCCAGCTTTTCGGCCAGCTGTGCATGGCCCTTACGGGTCAGGTGCATGAAGTCGATCTGGTTGAACTCGCAGCCTTCAGCGTCCAGGAAATGGACGTTGTTGCGCTCTGTGATGATCTTGTACCAGCCGGCAACGCCCTTGGACTTCTCCACACAGCCGTCGCCCATGACCTCATCGTGGAAGCCCTCCTTGATGCGCGGGGGAGCAACTACAAGAATGTTGGGTTCCTTGCCGCCCCAGCAGTCCACGGTCTTGCACTTCTGGATCAGGCGCTCCATGCCAGCGCCAATGCAGGCGGCGTTTGCGTTGAAGCGCTCTTTCACATCGTTGGTGCCCAGCATGATGATGAGCAGGTCGATGACTTCATGACTCTTGAGCAGGGGATAGGCCACGCTCAGAGCATCCATGGACTCGTGGATGGGGTCTACAAAAACGGTGGTGCGGCCGGAAAGGCCCTCTTCGGTTACCAGATACTTGTCGCCCAGAGCAGTCTGCAGGCGGCAGGTCCACCGCTCGTCCTCGTTGAAGCGGATGCCGCCGTCGGCGTTATCCTTGGGGTCGGCACAATAACCGTGGGTGTTGGAATCGCCCAGGCAGAGAATATGCGTTTTCATCTCAATACACTCCTTTGATCGTTCAGATGATCAGGCTTCGCCGTGCTGCTGGCGGAAGTAATAGACTGCGCCTACCATACCGGCATCATTGTGCAGCTGGGCGGCGCGGATCTCCAGCCCCTCGGCAAAGGCGGGCATAACGGAGGCCCTGACTTTGGCAGCAATGGGCTCGATGAGCAGCTTCTGCTGGGCGCTCACGCCGCCGCCGATGAGAATGAGCTGCGGGTTGAAGATGTGCACCATACCTGCAAGGCCCTGTGCGATCTCATCCGTCCAGGCATCCAGCAGGGCCAGAACGGTCTCGTTGCCAGCCTCTGCGGCAGCAAAAATGGCGCGGCCGTCTTTCCAGGCCGGGTCCTTTTCCTGTGCGGCCCGTACCAGAGCCGTGGTGGCGGCGTAGCGCTCCCAGCAGCCGGTGGCACCGCAGGTGCAGGGGATACCGTCCAGTGCATGGGTGCGGTAGTGGCCCAGCTCACCGCCCAGTCCGCGGGCACCTTCCAAAAGGCGGCCGCCGGTCAGGATGCCGCCGCCAACGCCAGTGCCCAGGGTCACGCCGATGACATCGGTATAACCCTTTGCGCCGCCGACCCAGACCTCGCCCAGCGTCATGCAGTTGGCATCGTTGGCGACGGTGACGGGTAGGCCGAAGAGCCGTTCCAGTTCGGCCTGGATGGGGCTGTTGATGTAGTTGGGAAAGTTGCCGCAGGTACCGGCCACGATGCCTTTGCGGCTGTCAATCTGGCCGGTGGCCGAAACGCCCACGCCTTCCAGTGTGTTCACGTCGATGTTCTGGGTCTCCACAAAGGCTTTGGCGGCTTTGAGCACGGTGGTCAGCACCGGGGTCTGGTAGCCGTCAAAGTTGACGCTCTCCTCGGCCTTGGAGCCTACCGCGCCGGTCTCATCCACGATGCCCAGCTTGACGGCAGTGCCGCCGATATCGATCGCAAGATACTGTTTCATCTCAGTGTCCCCGTTTTACTTGTTCATGGCGTTGATGGCTCCGGTGAAGCGGGCCGTAATCTCGGCAGGGCGGGTGATGGCACCGCCTACCACTAGTGCAAAAGCACCGGCTTCCAGTGCCTTGACGGCCTGCTCGGGGTAGTGGATGTGGCCCTCGGCAATGACTTTGGCGGGGCACTCGGTGGCCAGCTTGTGGACGAAATCAAAATCGATGTCGTCAATGCCCTGGGTCTCAGGGGTGTAGCCGCGCATGGTGGTGCCCACAAAGTCGGCACCGGCCTCGGCGCAGGCCATGGCGTTCTCAAAGTTGTCGCAGTCGGCCATCACCAGCTGATCCGGGTACTTTGCCTTGATGGCGCGGATGAACTCAGCGGAGGTGGAGCCGTCCGGGCGGAGAGCTCCCGTGCCCTGCACCGCCAGAATATCCACGCCGCAGGCCA
This sequence comes from Faecalibacterium sp. Marseille-Q4137, assembly GCF_017377535.1. Taxonomy (NCBI): domain Bacteria; kingdom Bacillati; phylum Bacillota; class Clostridia; order Eubacteriales; family Oscillospiraceae; genus Faecalibacterium; species Faecalibacterium sp. Marseille-Q4137. The sequence goes on along the minus strand of NZ_JAFREK010000001.1, from coordinate 206,569 downwards.
CCAGCTCGTCCACTTCTTTCATGGTCACAGTGATGTACATGGGGGTGCCGGGGTAGTCCTTTTTGATGATGCCGATCACGGGCAGGTCCACGACCTCCTTGATCTGGGTGATGTCCCGCACGGTGTTGGCACGGATGCCCACCGCGCCGCTCATGGCGGCAGCCTTGGCCATCAGGGGCATCACGCCGCCCTCCTTGGTGTACAGGGGCTCGTGCTCCAATGCCTGGCAGGAGACGATCAGCCCGCCCTTGATCTGAGCAAACAGTTTTTCCTTATCCATGATACTTATCCTCCATCTTGATCTTGACAACAGCTTTGCGGACACGATCGCAGCCGGGCATTTCCACGCCGGGGCGGTGCAGCTCACCGGGGAAGAAGAGGACGAACCGCCCCTCGCCCAGAGCGCCGAAAACGGCATCCTCGCTGTCCTTTTTGCCGATATCCGGCTGGTAGGGCTCCACCTCGGTGCCGGGGGCGGTCTCGTAGCCCCAGCCCTCGCCGCCGGTCAGGTCGATCTGCAGATCGGCGTAGAGACGGTGATATTCGGCGTGGGAACCGGTGTGAGGTTTGAGGTCGGCATCCATCACATTGATGAACACCTCGTCGCCGTCCACTTCGGTACGGCCCAGCGGCAGGGTATCCAGCGGGTGTGCGGCCAGAAACTCAATGGCCGTGTCGAGGTTTTTGTGGAACCCCTTGTACAGATGCAGTTGATCCAGGGTATCGCAGATCATACGCTTTCCCTCCAAAAAAGAAGCGCCCGCCTCCCCTCTGAAAAGAGACGGAGAGGGGGCGCTTGTTCAGCTTACAGTTTTGCGATGGCGGCTTCGATCATGGCCTGTGCTTCGGCCACGATGGCCTCATCCTCGGGGACCAGGCTGGGCATGGGCTCACGCACGCCGCCCAGCTCCAGACCGTACATCCGGCGCAGGATCTCTTTCTGCACGGCGTACAGGTTGCCGTGGGCCTCACACATCTTGTAGATGATGCGGTCGGCCTCGTACTGGAGGGCCTGAGCTTCCTTGACCTCTCCCTTGTTGATATGCTCGTTCATGGCCAGATACAGCTCAGGCATCACGGCGTAGGTGCCGCCGATGCCGCCGTCTGCGCCAATGACGCGGCCGGAGACGAACTGCTCATCGGGGCCGTTAAAGACCACAAAGTTGCCTTCGCCGCGGGCAGCGATACCGGCATCCTTGAACATCTGGATGTCCTGGGTGGGCATGGAGCTGTTCTTGACAGCCACTACATTGGGATTCTTGAGCATCTCCTTCAGCAGGCTCATGGTCAGGCCGGTGCCAGCCAGCTGGGGAATGTTGTAGATGACGAATTCGGTATTGGGAGCAGCAGCGGACATGTCATTCCAGTATTTTGCAATGGCATACTCGGGCAGGTGGAAGTAGATGGGGGGGATGGAGGCGATGGCATCCACACCTACGCTCTCGGCATGGCGGGCCAGCTCCACGCTGTCGGCGGTGTTGTTGCAGCCAACATGTGCAATGACGGTCAGCTTGCCTTTGGCTTCGCTCATCACTGCCTCCAGCACGGCCTTGCGCTCGTCCACATGCTGGTAGATGCACTCACCGGAGGAACCGCCGACATACACGCCCTTAACGCCCTTGGCGATCAGGTGGCGGGTGAGGGCCTTGACACCCTCAGTGGAAATATTGCCCTCTGCGTCGTAGCAGGCGTAGAAAGCGGGGATAACGCCCTGGTACTTAGTGATATCTTTCATGGTTTGTCTCCTTAAGCTCCTATATGCTTATTTGTTCTGTTCACTGCATCAGCGCCCTCTTGCGGTGCCCTGCATCCGCTTCGGCCCTTGGTGCGGGCCTTGCGTCTTGCAGACCGCTGCGCCAAAAATTGCTTCCTGAACATCAAGCTCCAACGCTTTTCGTTCGGTCAACGGGATCAGCGCCCTCTTGCGGTGCCCAGCGTCTGCTTCGGCCCTTGGGCGGGCCTCGCATCCTGCTGACCGCTGCGCCAAAAATCCCTCCCTGTTCCCGCCGCAGGCGGCGGTCGGGATTTTAGCCCTTAACGGCACCCATTGCGATGCCTTTGGTGAAGTACTTCTGGAAGATGAGGAAGATGATGATGATAGGCACAGCAGCCAGTGCAGCACCTGCCATGATCAGACCGAAGTCGGTGCTGTTTTCCGCCTGCAGCTTTGCAATGCCCAGAGAAATGGTCAGGTTGCTGGTGCTGGACAGCATGATCAACTGCATGAAGTAATCGTTCCAGCTGTTGATAAAGGTGAAGATGGCCAGAGCACCGATGCCCGGCTTGACCATGGGCAGCACGATGCTGATAAAGGTCTTGGCTTCACTTGCGCCGTCAATGCGGGCGGCTTCCAGCATTTCAGTGGGGATGCCCTCGCTGAACTGTTTCATCAGGAACACACCGAATGGCCAGCCGACGATGGGGAAGATGACAGCCCAGATGGTGTTGTAGAGGTTCAGGGCACTCATCTCACGCAGCAGGGGGATCAGAATGACCTGCTTGGGCAGAGCCATTGCGCACACGATCAGGGTGAACAGGAGCTGACGGCCCACAAAGCGCTTCTTGGCCAGTGCATAACCGGCCATGGCGGCAGTGATGCAGGTCAGGATCATGGAGACAACAGCCATGAACACGGTGTTGATCATCCAGCGCAGGGCAGCAGGAGCAGTGGGTCCGACCGAGAAGTAGATGGGATCGCCGTCGGCGCTGAAGCGTGCACTGAAGGGGATGGCCAGCTGCCACAGCGGAGCGCTCTTTCCGGCAAACAGCTTCTGGTAGTTGGTCAGCACCCACTCATGGGGCCACCACTCGGGGGTGGTGGAGTTGATGGCTGCACCGGTTTTGAAGGAACCGGTGATGATCCAGTACAGCGGGAACGCAAAGGTCACGGCCACGATGCTGATCAGGATCAGGGTCAGGATGGTATAGGCGCTGGCCTGCTTGAGCTTGCTGGGGTGACGCTTCAAGGGCTTTTGCTTTTTTGCGGTTGCAGCAGTTGCACTCATTGTTACGCACCTCCTCAATTATTCTGGTTGCCAGCCTTGAACTGGATAGCAGACAGGATGGCAATGATGATGGCAAGCACAACACCCATGGCGTTGCCGTAGCCGTAGCGGTACAGCTTGAACGCGGTGTAGTAGATGTAGTACATGATGGTATCGGTGCTGTGGTTGGGGCCGCCGGAAGTCAGCAGCTGGATCAGCGCAAAGCACTGGAAGGAGTTGATGGTGGTGATGACCAGGATGTACAGGGTGGTGGGCATGATGGCGGGCCACTTGATCTTCCAGAAGCACTGGAAATCGGTCGCGCCGTCCACTTCGGCAGCTTCTACGATGGACTGGTCCACGTTGCCTAGGGCGGAAACATACAGAACGATGGGCTGGCCCACAGAGGTGGTCAGCAGGATGAGGATGATGCAGCCCAGAGCGAACCGCTCATCGCCCAGCCAGTTGATGTTCTTGTCGATCAGCCCCAGCGTCTTGCCCAGATAGTTGAAGATGCCGTAGTAATTGTTGTACATCCACTTCCAGACAACGGTAACGGCAACGGAACCGGTGACAACGGGCAAGTAGAACACGCAGCGGAAAAGGCTGGTGGCCCACTCGGGCAGATCCACGATGGCGGAGCTGACCCACAGCGAGAAGGCGCAGGTCACAGGCACCGACACGATAACGATGATGAAGGTGTTCTTCAGAGCACCCAGGAAGATCTTATCGGCGAACAGCTCTTTGTAGTTTGCAAGGCCGACAAAGACATCGGCGCGGTTCATGGTGGAATCAAAGAAGCTCGTGACCACGCAGAGGATCATGGGGTAGATGACGAACCCCAGAAAGAAGATCAGGCTGGGCAGAAGGAAGAGATAGGATGCGATGGTCTCCTGCCGGACCAGTGCGCGGCTGCGCTTTGGCTCTTTGACTTTTACGGTGGTAGCAGCCAAGAAAATCACCAAACCTTTCGTTTAGCTCCGGTAAAATGACCGGCTCCCGACGGAACTTGCAAAAAGAATGCCCCTCCCTCGCCGGGATTATCGAGGAAGGGGCAAGGTTTATAACGTTACGATGAAAAACTCAGGTGGTGCGCTTATGCCTCGGCAGTAGCGGCAGCATTTGCGTTCTCAACAAAGGTAGCAACGGCCTGCTCAACGGGCTCGCCGGTGCCAACGCGCTGCAGCATGTTCCACCACTCGGTACGAGCGGTTGCCCAGCCCGGGGTGATCTGGTAGTAATCGCCCAGGAAGCCCATGAACTTGGTGTACTCGCTCATAATGTCGTTGCCGGCGTAGATGTCGCCAACGCTCTCACGAACGGGGAAGTAGGTGGAAGCCAGAACGCTTGCGCCAACCTGGTCGGGGTCAGCAGCGATGAAGTCGATAAAGGTCTTAGCGGCTTCGATCTTGGCCTCGTCGCCGTTGTCGAAGATGCCGAAGCCCCAGATGCCGCCGCACAGCTTGGGATCGCCGCTCTCGGTGGGGAAGGCCATGGGGAAGATCTCGTCGCCGCTGTTGGTCAGGCCGGCATCGTTGTTGTCGGAGTTCAGCTGCTGTGCAATGTTCCAGCAGAATGCCATCTGCAGAGTGCCGTTGCGGAACAGGGTGATCTCCTCGCCGCCGTTGATGGAAGCATCAAAGTTCACGCCCTTGGCATCGTACAGAGCCTGGATGGCCTTGATGTTCTCGGGGGAGTCAGCGGTGTACTTGGTGTGCTCGGCATCGGTGAAGGTGCCGCCATACATGTTGTTGATGATCGCGCGGGTGCCCTGGTCGCCGCCCTGACCGCTGCAGTAGATGGCTGCAACATTCTCATAACCGCCATTGTACAGTGCGTCAACGGTCTTGAGGAAGCCGTCGGTGCTCCAGGTGTGCTTATCAGTATCAATGTACTGGTCTGCGCCCACTTCCTTGACCTTGGTCATGTTCACGGCCATGCAGTGTGCGGTCATGCACAGGGGATACTCATAGTAGTCGCCGGCATCGTTCCTGCAGGCAGACTCAACGGAAGCGTAGATGTCCTTCTTGGCATCGTCGGTCCACAGGTCATTCAGGGGAGCCATAACGCCCTTCTTGCCCCAGTTGGCAACCAGACGCTCGGGACCTTCCATGATCAGGTCGGGTGCGCTGCCGCCCTCAATGGCGGTGTTGACCTGGTCATCACCATTGGTGTAATCCAGGTACTCAACGGTGACCTTGATGTCGGGATATTTTGCGTTGAAGCTGGAGATCAGCTCCTGCACAGTCTCGTCCTTGCCCCAACCGCCGATGGGGTATGTCCACAGCTTGATGTTTGCGCCAGCTGCGGTGCTTGCCGCTGCAGAAGCTGCAGTGGAGGAAGCAGCAGTGCTGCTGGAGGAGCTGCCGCCGCATGCGGCCAGTGCACCGGCTGCACTCAGGGCACCCACGGCCTTCAGGAAAGAGCGGCGAGAGATACTGTTTTTCATAAGAAACTTCTCCTTACTCATTGATGTAGTGCGATTCTGCTCTGCGGCCCTCGTGTGGGAACCGCTTCTATTGGCCTTATTATAGAAAAATATTTTCATTTTGTCTATCGGCTGTCTGCCCAATAATGAAAGGATTTTCTTGTGGATGTCGCACAATTTTAGCGAAAAGACTGGCCTTTTGGGCAGGATTCACGGAAATTTTGAAAGTTGTAGCTATTTTGTAACCATTATAGAAAAACCACACTTTTTGCCAGTGAAAATAGTTTTCACTCAAAAAAGAGTGGAAAATCCGGTAAATTGAAAAGGATTTTCACAAATAAGTCATACTAATGCGACAAATTTGGGCGCTCTGCACAGAAACGAACCTGAATTTGTAGTCAAAGCCCCTCTTGCCAAGCGGCAGGGATTCTTTTATACTTTTCTCAAAGGAAAACTTCCCGACAATGGTGTTGGCGTGTGCGGCCGGCCCTTCCGGCGGGAAACGGAGCAGGAAAAAGGAGACCATCATGTCTACGACCACAAACTTCTGGGAGCTGCTGCAGCAAAGGCAGGACGAACTGACAAAATCCGGCCGTGCTGTGGCAGATTACCTTGTCCACCATGCCGACGAGGCACAGTACCTTTCCATTTCCTCCCTTGCGCGGGAATGCAAGGTAGCAGAGGCAACGGTGTTCCGCTTCTGCCGGGCATTGGGCTTTGAGGGCTACCATGAGATGCGCATTTCGCTGGCGCAGGCCAACGCCACCGGTGCGCTGGTCAACCAGCATGAGCCGGAGCCGGGCGCTACCACCGCCAGCCTGTGTGAGCACGCCAGCGGCCTGTTTCTCACGGCCATCAACGGCACCCAGAATTCTCTTTCGCCCGAAGCTGTGGAACAGGCCGTGGATCTGATGCGTGCGGCGCGGCAGGTGTTCTGCCTGGGTCAAGGCGGCAGCATGCTGCTGGCAAACGATATCTGCGCCCGCTTTTCCAGCCTGTCCAATAAGTTCCGCACCGCAGGGGACAGTCATCTGCAGATCCTGGCTGCCAGCCTGATGGGCCCGGAGGATGTGGTGCTCTTCATCTCCTATTCCGGCGCGACCCGCGATATGCTGGAAACGCTGCGCACGGCCAAGGCATCCGGCGCAAAGATCATTCTGCTCACCCATTATGAGGATTCGCCCGGCGCAGCCATGGCAGATGTGGTGCTGCGGTGCGGCGCGCAGGAAAGCCCGCTGGATTCCGGCAGCATCCCCATCAAGGTGGCGGTGCTTTATGTGGGCGAGGTGCTTCTGCTCCGCTATATGCTGGATGACCCAGAGCATACCAACGAAGCCCAGGACCGCACCAGCGAGGCAGTGGCCATCAAGTTGATCTGAACAGTAAAACAGGCGGCATCCAACTTTGGTTGGAGCCGCCTGTCTTTTCGTTATAAGAGCGCTATAGTTTCATCCGGGAACTGCTTCTGGTAGTAGGTCACCTTCCACCGGATATTTTCCGGTTCCACCGGCGCAAAGTGGAGCGAGGAACAGGCGGTGCGGGTATCACCCTGCTGCTTTCCGCTCACAAAGATCGCCGTTGGGCCGTCTGCCCCGCCGATGATGCCAATGGCTCCATCTTCCGTGGGTGCGTCGCTTTTCCGGATGGGCTTATCACTAGAGGCGCAGTCGTTCACCTGCACCCAGCCGGTGGTCACGGCGGGGGTCAGGGTGTAAGTCATTTCCACAAATTCCCGGGGCCATTCCATGGGCGGCCCCATGTGGGGGAGGTCATTCTCCGGCAGCCGGGCCGGTTTCAGGTCTTTGACCGTCAGCACGCAGGGCACACCGGTGACGGGGTGGGCAAACTCCACGGCCTTTCCGGGCGCTGCCGTGAACTGCACCGCTTCGGCAGGCTGTTCCCGCTGGGTGAGGGTCAGTGTCAGGCTGGTGATGTGGGCCGGCCTGCGCTTTGTCGCCCAGGGAAAGCTCCACTGCCGGAGATCCCAGCCTTGTTCCAGGTCAAGCCCGTAGTGCTTCACGATGTCCCGCGCGGCCTGTTCACCGCTGCAAACGATCTCCTCTTCGGAGCGGAGGGGGTTATAATATTCCCCGGCACCGCGGCTGTACTCCACGGTTTTGCCGTTGATGGCTACACTTGGCAGATAGTCAAAAGAACCAAACGGGTCCGCGGCTTCGGCCAGTTCGACAACTTCCGGCGGGCATTCGTCAATATCCATCCCTTCGTAAGCGGCCAACTTCTGGTAATGCGCTTCGATCGCTTCACGCTCCACCCGGCGGCAGATGTCTACAACCAGCCCTTTTCCACAAAGGTAAATCGCCGGGATGATGAAATGCTGCCCGCCCCACACCGAGTGTGCCCCGCAGGACACTTCCTGCCCGGGGCGGCCCCGATGCGGGCGGTGACAGCCCGGATTGTCCTCAAAATAAACCTTCCACTCCATCTGCGTTCCACCTTTCCATACATTTTTCTCTATTGTAGCGTAGGAAAGATTTTCTGTCAACCGACGCTTTTTCGCTAGGTGCCGCTCATATCCTGCCGCCTGTCCGAATAGACTGTTTCCGAGAAGCAGACGCAGAAGGTGCGGCCTTGCCGCCCGGTGCGGACGGGAGAGAGGAGAGAGCAATTTGGAAAAACAGGAGTGTTTGGAAGCCACTGTCTGCCGGGAGATCGGGGCACGCACCGGCGGGGAGATCCTGATTGGCGTGGTGGGGCCGGTGCGTACCGGCAAGAGCACCCTCATCAAGCAGTTTATGGAGCAGCTGGTGCTGCCCGCCATCGGCCCGGCGGACGCAAAGCTCCGGGCCCGGGATGAGCTGCCGCAGTCGGCGGCAGGGCGAACGATTATGACCACAGAGCCGAAGTTCATCCCGGAGCAGGCCGTGCCGCTCCAACTGGAGGGCGGCGGGGAATGCCGTATCCGGCTCATCGACTGTGTGGGCTATATGGTGGAGGGAGCCATGGGTCACGAGGAGGACGAGAAGCCCCGCATGGTCAAAAGCCCCTGGTTCGAGGAAGAGATCCCCTTTGACCTTGCCGCTGAGACCGGCACCCGCAAGGTCATCCGGGATCACTCCACCATCGGCATCGTGGTCACCACCGATGGCTCCATCAGCGAGATCCCCCGGGAAAACTACCTGCCCGCCGAAAAGCGGGTGGTGGAAGAGCTGGAAGCGCTGGGCAAACCCTTTGTCATCCTGCTCAACAGCACCCGCCCGGATGCTCCGGAGACAAAGGCTCTGGCTGCAGAGCTGGAACAGGACTACGGACGCACGGTCCTGCCGGTGAGCTGTCTGGATCTGCAAAAAGATGACCTGCTGTCCATCCTGCAGCGTGTCCTCTACGAATTTCCGGTGCGGGAGCTGGATTTTGCCATTCCCCGCTGGGTGACGATGCTGGAAAAGGGCCACTGGCTCCAGAACGAGATCTACACGGCGGCGCTCCAGTTTTCAGAGAAGATCAGCCGGATGAAGGATGTTCCGGCCCAGAACAGTGCCGGGGCGCTGGCCGGGGATTCGGTGCAGGAGTCTGCCCTGAGCGGCATGAACCTTTCCGACGGCGTGGTGCGGGTGACCGTTCTGTTGAAGCCAGAGGTGTTCTACCGCGTTCTCAGTGAGCAGACGGGGCTGGAAATTGGCGACGAAGCGGGCCTGATGCCCTGCATCATTGAGCTTTCCCGGGCAAAGCGGGAGTACGAGAAGATCCGCAGTGCACTGGAACAGGTGGAAGCCACCGGCTACGGCATCGTGATGCCAAGCATCGAGGAGCTCTCGCTGGAGGAACCGGAGATCGTCCGGCAGGGCGGGCGGTACGGTGTCCGACTGGAAGCCAGCGCACCCTCCATCCATATGATGAAAGCCGTCATCCATACCGAAATCAGCCCCATTGTGGGCACCGAGAAGCAGAGCGAGGATCTGGTGCAGAGCCTGCTGGGCGATTTTGAAGCCGACCCGGAGAGGCTGTGGGAATCAAACATCTTTGGCAAGAGCCTGCATGAACTGGTGAATGAGGGATTGCAGAACAAGCTCCTCCACATGCCGCAGGAAGCCCGCACCCGCCTGCAGGAAACGCTGGAACAGGTCATCAACGATGGCTGCACCGGATTGATCTGTATTCTGCTGTAACATAAAACGACCCTCTCAGTCACGCTGACGCGTGCCAGCTCCCCCGAAGGGGGAGCCAACGCATCTGACAGGAAGAAAACTGCTGATTTGCAGAATCTTACCTCGAAGCTGCAATTGCCTCTCCCTTTGGGAGAGGTGGCAATGCGGAGCATTGGCGGAGAGGGTCGTTCTTATTTTTGATAAAACCTCAAACAGCCTTCAAAACTGCTCAATGTATCATGGAATCGAATCCCCTGTGCGGCCAGCTTTGAGCTGTCCATCACAAGGTTGCGGGAGAAATCAGCAGGCTCGATCTGCACCTGCACGCCCAGCACTTCGGCAAACTGCCGGGCCGTTGTGACCATGTCGGCATCGTTCCCGCTGCCAAAATTGTATACACCGCCGGGCAGCTGCAAGGCGGGGAAGAGCTGTTCCACCACCTCCCGCACCCAGCTGACACCCCGGTGGTCGTTCGGTGAAAAGCGAACGGGAGTACCGTTTTGTGCGGCCTGCAGCAGGTTCAGCGGCAGATTGCCCCGGAGGGGCAGGCCATCGCCGGGCAGATCGTACATCCACGGAGCCCGCAGAAGCACCGCCTCCGGGCAGAGCGCAAGGACCCGCTCCTCGGCCTCCAACTTGTGCTGACCATAGGTGTTGGCGGGGGAGAGCGGCAGCGTTTCGGGCAGGGGGCCGGGCTGGGTTACACCTGCGTACACCTGATCCGAGCTGAATGAGATCAGTTTGGCCCCGGTGTCCCGTGCAGCTTTTGCCATCCAGACAGGCAGTTCGACGTTGGCACGCTGGGATTCCTCCGGGTGCTGCTGGCAGTAGCCGGTATCGGACAATGCCGCCAGATGCAGGATGACATCCGGCTGCACGGTTTCCACAAAACGGCGAATGGCGGATTCATCGGCAGCGGCCAGAGATCCACGCGGGAAGGTAATAAGCTCTGCACGGCCCTGCCACTGGTGCAGTACTCGGGAACCCACAAAGCCGGAGGATCCGGAAATTAAGATCTTCATGCTCAGTGCACCAAAAACAGTTCCAGCACAAGCACCACGGCACAGCAGGAGACGGACACCTGAAACAGACTGGCTCCGAACCATGCGGCGGCGATGCCCACTACCAGCGCGGCTGCACCGGCAATGGGGCTCTGGGTGGCGTTGATGATGGCCGGGAAGGTCATTACGGCCAGCGTCACATAGGGCACATAGTAGAGGAAGGACTGGATGAACTGGTTTTTGATGGGTTTGCGGATAAGGGTCAGCGGCAGCACACGGATAGCGTAAGAAACGGCGGCCATCACGGCGATATAGACCCAATTATTGTAGGTCATGCCTGCACCTCCTCAGTTCCGGCAGTTTCCGGTGCTTCGGGTGTAACAGGGAACAGGATGGCTGCCCCGCAGGAGATCAGCACCGTCAGCAGGATGGTGCGGGTGCCGTCCGAAAGGGAAGCGATGCCGGGCAGGCAGCCGCAGGCAAAGCTCAGGGCAAAGCTCAGCATCACCAGCACGGCAACGACCCTGTTCTTCCGGGCGGGGGGAATGATGATGGCCAGGAACATGCCGTACAGGGCCACGCTCAGGGCGCTGACCACACGCACCGGCAGCAGATTGCCCGCAATGATGCCCAGCGCTGTGCCCATGGCCCAGGCGGGGGCCGCCAGTGCTATGGCACCGTAGGTGTAGAACGGGTTCAGATAGCCTGGCCGTGCGATCGTGATGCCAAACAGCTCGTCGGTGACATCGTAGCCGATGATGAGCCGGTGGAAGAACGGCGTGCCTGGGGCAAATTTCTGGGCCAGAGCGCAGCTCATCAGCAGGTAGCGCGCGTTGGCGATCAGGGTGATGATGGCAACTTCCAGATAGGTGGCACCGGCAGCGATCAGCGAAAAGGCTGCATACTCACCGGCAGAAGCATTGTTGAACAGGCTTGCAAAAAAGCCCTGAATGGGGGTCAGCCCCGCATTGCGGGCTGCAATGCCCAATGAGAACGAGACAGCAAAATAGCCCAGCGCAATGGGCACGCCATCCCGCATCCCCTCGCAGAATACCTTGCGGCTGAATGCGTAGGGCTTTTGAGTGGTTTCCATGAGTGGTTACTCCTTTCCTACTTCAAGACACAAAAATAAGTATAGCACATCCGGTAGGAATTGACAAAAGAAAAAGGCTCAGGTTTTTGATCGAAACCTGAGCCTTTTTCAAAGAAGGGAGCGTGGCTTAATCCACAACATCCTCAAACTGGCTGTTGTACAGGTCAGCGTAGAAACCGCCGGCCTCAATGAGCTGGTCGTGGGTGCCCTGCTCCACAATGTCGCCGTCCCGCATGACAAGGATGAGGTCTGCATCCCTGATGGTGGACAGGCGGTGGGCGATGACAAAGCTGGTACGGCCCCGCATCAGGTTGTCCATAGCAGTCTGGATGCGCTGTTCGGTGCGGGTGTCCACACTGCTGGTGGCCTCGTCCAGGATCAGGATGCGGTTGTCGGCCAGAATGGCCCGGGCGATCGTCAGCAGCTGCTTCTGGCCCTGACTGACGTTGGAAGCGTCCTCGTTCAGCTCCATCTGGTAGCCGCCGGGCAGGGTGCGGATGAAGTGGTCGGCATTGGCGGCCTTGGCGGCGGCAATGACCTCTTCGTCGGTGGCATCCAGACGGCCATAGCGGATATTCTCCATGATGGTGCCCTTGAACAGCCAGGTGTCCTGCAGCACCATGCCAAAGCCCTCGCGCAGGGCACTGCGGTCAAAGTTGCGGATGTCGTGGCCGTTCAGGGTGATGGAGCCGGAATCTACATCGTAGAACCGCATGAGCAGCTTGACCATGGTGGTCTTACCGGCACCGGTGGGGCCAACGATGGCGACCTTCTGGCCGGGCTGCACCTTACAGCTGAAATCGTGGATGATGGTCTTTTCGGGCACATAACCGAACCGGACATGGTCAAAGGTGACCTGGCCATCGATGCAGGCAGGGTCTGCCCGGCGGGCAGGGTCGGCCAGCTGATCCTCTTCGGGCTCGTTCAGGAACTCGAACACGCGCTCGGCAGCGGCGGCCATGCTCTGCAGCATGTTGGACACCTGTGCCAGCTGCTGGATGGGCTGGGTGAAATTGCGGACATACTGGATAAAAGCCTGGATATCGCCGATGGTGATGATGCCGTTGGCGGCAAAGATGCTGCCGACGATGGCAACGGCCACATAGCCCAGGTTGCCCACAAAGTTCATAATGGGCTGCATCAGGCCGGAAAGGAACTGGCTCTTCCAGGCGGATTCAAACAGCTTGTCGTTGGCGGCGTTGAAGTCCTCCAGCACGGCGGCCTCCCGGTTGAAGGCCTTGATGACGTTGTGACCGGAGTAGACCTCCTCCACCTGACCGTTCACAACGCCCAGGGTGGCCTGCTGGGCCTTGAAGTATTTCTGGCTGAACCTGACTACCAGCATCACCAGGACCAGAGAGACGGGCAGGATGAGCAGTGCGATCAGGGTCATTTTGGGGCTGATGGACAGCATCATGATCAGCACGCCGATCATGGTGGTAATGCTGGTGATGAGCTGGGTCACGCTCTGGTTCAGGCTCTGGCCCAGGGTGTCCACATCGTTGGTGATGCGGGAGAGCACCTCGCCGACCGTCCGCTTTTCAAAGTAGGCCAGAGGCAGGCGGTTGATCTTTTCGCTGATCTGGCGGCGGAAATCATAGCAGACCTTCTGGGAAAGGCCGGTCATCAGCCAGCCCTGAATGAAGCTGAATGCCGCAGAGCAGAGGTACATGGCCAGCAGGATGAGCAGGATCTTGCCGATGTAGGCAAAGTCGATGCTGCCGGTCCCCCGCAGCTTGGCGATCCAGCCGGTGGCAAGGGCCGTGGTGGCCTTGGCCAGAATTTTGGGGCCTGCGATATTGAAGATGGTGGAAAGGATGGCAAAGACCATCACAACGATGAGGGAGAGCTTATACTGGCGCAATGCGCTGAGGAGCTGCCGCAGAGTGCCCTTGAAATCCTTGGCGCGCTCGGTGGTCTGTTTTCCGGGTCTCGGCATATCACTCATCCTCCTTTCCGGTGTTCAGGTCTTGCAGGTTGAGCTCCTTCTGGCTCAGCTGGCTCCTGGCAATCTCCTGATATTCAGGGCAGGTGGCCATGAGCTGAGCATGAGTGCCCTTGCCCACCAGCCTGCCATCATCCAGCACCAGGATCTGATTGGCGTGGAGGACGGTGGAAATGCGCTGTGCCACGATGATCACAGTGGCATTGTCGGTCTCTTCCTTCAGCGCACGGCGCAGGGTGACATCCGTCTTGTAGTCAAGGGCAGAGAAGCTGTCGTCGAACAGATAGATCTTCGGCTCCTTGGCAATGGCGCGGGCGATGGAGAGCCGCTGCTTCTGGCCGCCGGATACGTTGGAGCCGCCCTGTGCAATGGGGCTTGCATAGCCCTCGGGTTTTGCGTCGATGAACTCGGTGGCCTGTGCGATGGAAGCCGCCTTCTTCATGCCCGCATCGGTGATCTGCGCACCGCCGAATTTCAGGTTGCTCTCGATGGTGCCGCTGAACAGAACGCCCTTCTGGGGAACATAGCCCAAAAGGCTGTGGAGCTGCTCCTGCGGCATCTCCCGCACATCGATGCCGTCGATGGTCACGCGGCCGCCAGTGACATCATAAAAGCGGGGGATGAGGTTGAGCAGGCTGGATTTGCCGCAGCCGGTGGAGCCGATGATGGCTGTGGTCTCGCCGGGGTTTGCAGTAAAGCTGATGTGCTCCAGCGCGTCGCTGTCGGCACCGGGGAAGCGGAAGCTGACATCCTCGAACCGGACCACGCCATCCCAGTCCTTCTTTTCAAGGGCGGGCTTTGCGGTGGCAGCGTCGGGATCATGGATGGAAGCCTTGGTGCGGCAGACCTCGTCGATACGGTCAGCAGCCACACCGGCACGGGGAAGCATCACGGCCACCATGGCCAGCATCAGGAAAGACATGACGATCTGCATGGTGTAGGTGATGAATGCGATCATCTCGCCCACCTGCATATTTCCGGCATCCATGGCCTTGCCGCCGAACCAGACGATGAGCAGGCTGGTGCCGTTCATGATCAGGGTCATAAAGGGCATCATGGCCACCATGGCGCGGTTGGTGAACAGCTGGGTGCCCATCAGCTCCCGGCTGGCAGCATCAAAACGCTTTTCCTCGAAGGATTCGCGGCTGAATGCACGCACCGGCATCACGCCGGTCAGGATCTCGCGGCTGACGAGGTTCAGCTTGTCCACCAGGGTCTGCATGATCTTGAACTTGGGCATGGCGACGCTCATCAGAACCGTGATGAGCAGAAGCAGAGCGGCCACGTCCAGCACGATGATCCAGGCAAGGCCGGTGTTGCCCTGGGTGACGTGCATCACGCCGCCGATGCCCAGAATGGGAGCGTAGGCCACCATGCGCAGCAGGATGACACAGGTGAACTGCACCTGCTGGATATCGTTGGTGGTGCGGGTGATCAGGGAAGCGGTGGAGAAATTCTCGATCTCCGCGTTGGAAAAGTGGATGACCGAGGAGAAGGTCTCTCTGCGCAGCTCCCGGCCGATGGAAGCCGAGACGCGGGAGGCAATCAGGCCCACCAGAATGGCAACGACCACCATCAGCAGGGTCAGGGCCAGCATCTGGCCGCCCACACGGAAGAGGTAGGCCATCTGTACATCATGGGAAACGCCCTGTGCCTCATATTCCAGGCTGACCAGCAGAGTAGCCTGACTTGCCATGCTGGAAAGGGTGGTCTCGTCCACCTGTTCCATGGCGCTGGCCAGCTGCTGCTGGATCATTTCCCGTGAAAAGCCGGGCATCTGGGCCATGGCTGCGAACTGGGCACAAACGGCATCCAGATCTTCTGCCGTAGGAGCAGCGGTCATGGCTTCTGCTTCATCCCCGGCAGGGGCGTTGGCATTCTGCGCCGCCGCCATATACAGCACGATATCCGGTGTGGTAACGGCCTCCTCCAGAGCGGTACGCTCAGCATCGGTCAGGTCACTGCGGAGCTTCAGAACACCATCGTCCTGAAGATAATATCCGTAGGCATTCTGCAGTGCATCCGCATCCTCTTCGCTCATCAAAAGCGAGAGGGTATCCAGTGTGCTTTGGCGCACAGTCTCCGGCAGGGGGCTTTCAATGCCGCCCTGCTGGATGCCGGTGTCCACGATCCTGCTCGTGTAATCCGGCAGGGAAAGGTCGCAGTAGGCTTGCACGAACAGCAGAGCCACCACGGCAAGGCAGGCGGCCCAGTGGCGGGCCAGCTGCTTGAAAATTTTACCCATTTTCGTTTTCTCCCTTCAATTTTGCTTGTTGCTCCGCATTTTCCGCTTCCACAGCCTCCAGCAGTACACCGGTCAGGGAGAACAGCTGCTCCCGCTGCTCTTCCGGGATGCGGCAGATGACCCGCTCAAAGTAACGGCTGATGGCAGTTTCGACCTGGCGGCTGGCATCCAACCCCTTTTCCGTGGGGCGCACCAGCGTTTTGCGGCGGTCATTGGGGTCTGTGATCCGCTCAATGAGTCCATCCTGCTCCAGCTGGCGCAGCGCGCGGGAAACAGCGGGCAGGGGCTGTTTGACGGCGGCAGCCAGATCGGAAACATAGATGGTGCCATTCTGGCCATGCTCTTCAATGGTCATCAGCACGCCTTCCAGCATGATGAAATGACACTTGGGGCAGCTTTCCAGTGCCATTTTGGCACCGCGTTTGCCTTCTGTGCTCAGCCGATGCAGATAATGGACCACGGCGAACAGTTCCGGTGCGCTCTTCTGCGGCATACGAATCCTCCTTATCACTTGACGGATGCAAATACTTAACACATGATAACTATTTGCTAATGACAATAATATACCCGCCTGCATCGGAATGCAAGCGGGTAAAAATGAACTTTTTGAAAACTCTGAAGATCCTGCACATCAAGGAGAAAAAATCACTCGTGGAGCTGACGTTCTTCCACCAGACTCTCTCGTTTGCTGCTGATACGTCCCAGCCCGTAGGCCAAAAACGTGGCGCAAAGCAGGTTTAGCCATGCCAGTGATGCACCGCTGAAGGTGTTGGTAACGCCTATGAGAAGGTTTGCCAGACAGAGCAGCCTCACCATCTGTCCAATTTTGTTCAGGTGGGAGATACGGGAATCCACATCCGAAAACATATCAAAGGGACCTAGCTGGGCGCTGCGGCGGAAATATCCCCAACTGAAGCAATGCCCAACGCTCTGTGCTTCCAACTCTCCCATGAAACTTTCAAAATCCGGGGAACTGTCCAGCATGGCAAGCCGGATGATGTACTGGCCGGGTTCCGTCTTTTCAAAGGTGTAGGTGCAGAACCCGGCATTCTGCAGGGCCCAGCCCTCCTGCGCCATTTCGTTGAGCCAGCGTTCTTCTTTTTCAAATTCCCAGACCCAGAAATTCCGATGCAGCGTTTTTGTTTCACTCATACCTGTTCCTCCTGTAAAATGGCGCGGCCATTGGCAGCAAGCTCCTCCAGCCGGACCAGCTCCTGTTTGAGCACCTTCAGCCCGGCGGAGGTCAATTGGTATTCTTTTTTGCGGCTCCCGCTTTCCATGGGCAGGGGAGAGATCCAGCCCTTTTCGCACAGGGCATTCAGGGCACCGTACAGGGTTCCGGCAGCCAGCCGTACCCTTCCGCCGGAGAGCTGCTGGGTCTCCTGCATGATGCCGTAGCCATGCCGCGGATGATAGAGGGAAAGCAGGATGTAGTAGGTGGTTTCCGTCAGTGCCGGATTTTCCATTATATCACCTCACTTTGTATCGCTATACGATATATCATGGATGAATTATATCGCTTCTCGATATAACTGTCAAGGGGCTGAAAATAAAAAAGCTCTCCCGGAGGGGAGAGCAAAGACAAACAACCAGAGAAAACCGGTCAACGATCGTGGAACAGTCGGTTATCCACCCAGATGCAGACGCAGGCACCCAGCACCGAGATAACAAAGGAGCTGATGCTGCCGGTGGCATGGATGCCGATGAGGCCGAACAGGAACTCGCCCACAAAGCTGCCCAGAATGCCCAACACAATGTTGCGGCCGGTGGAGGTCTGGGTGCCCATAAAGCGGTTGGCGATGTGACCGGCCAGAGCGCCTACCAGCACGCCCACGAGCAGGGAAGCCAGCAGGCCGATCAGAGAGAACAGGCCCATCAGCACGCCCACCAGAGCGCAGATCAGGGCAAGGACGATCAGGATAGACAATGTAATCATACAGAAGCCTCCTTGGTTTCTTTTGTAAGAACGGCGTTTTCTGCCGCGTACCGGCAGATATCGTTCAAACAGCACTTTTCACATTCGGGTTTGCGGGCATTGCAGACAGCCCGGCCATGCATCACAAAGCGGTGGCACAGGTCGCTGCCTTCCTCCGGCGGGATGATCTTCCACAGGGCCATCTCCACCTTCTGCGGCTCCTTGATGCCATCCACCAGCCCGATTTTATTGCACAGCCGGATGCAGTGGGTATCTGTGACGATGGCGGGCTTGCAGAACACATCACCCATGATCAGGTTGGCGCTCTTGCGGCCCACGCCGGGCAATGCCAGCAGCGCTTCAAAGGTGGTGGGCACTTTGCAGTTGTATTTATCCCGCAGTACCCGCATACAGGCCGAGATATCCCGGGCCTTGCTGCGGCCCAGCCCACAGGGCTTGACGATGGCCTCGATTTCCTCGGGCTCTGCCGCAGCCAACGCTGCTACATTGGGGTATTTTGCAAACAAGTCCTGTACCACAATGTTCACCCGGGCATCAGTGCACTGAGCCGCCAGCCTGACGCTGACCAGCAGCTGCCAGGCGTGGTCGTAATCCAGCGTGCAGGCTGCATCCGGATATTCTGTTTTCAGCCGGTCGATGACCTGGAGCGCCAGCTCCTTTTTGGCAGAGAGATCTTCTGCCGCAGCGGCTATCTTCATCTGTACCCCTCGTTTCTCGTAAATGTACTATGATAATAGCATGTTTCGACCTTTTTGTAAATGGGATTTGCAGCATCCATCTGAGAATGATTTTCATTATTGCTCTTGCTGTTCGTGTAAAAATGAGGTATACTATTTCTATATAAGGCCCATGCAGAACAGCAGGGCAGTACAGGAGGGAACGCCCGATGAATGAACCGCTGGCGCAGCGTATGCGCCCCAAAACGCTGGCCGAAGTCTGCGGCCAGCAGCATCTGCTGGCCCCGGGGCGGGTGTTCCGCCGCACCATCGAGAGCGGGCGTATCCCCAATATGATCTTTTACGGCCCATCCGGCACAGGCAAGACCACCGTGGCCCGGATCATTGCCGAGAACAGCGGCATGACGCTCCACAAGCTCAACGGCACTTCCTGCGGCACGGGGGATATCAAGGCAGTGCTCAAGGATATCGGCACACTGGCCGGGGCGGGGGGGATCCTGCTGTACCTCGATGAGATCCAGTATCTGAACAAGAAGCAGCAGCAAAGCCTGCTGGAGTGCATTGAGGACGGAACTGTGACCTTAATCGCCTCCACCACCGAGAACCCCTATTTTTACATCTATAATGCACTGCTTTCCCGCTGCACTGTGTTCGAGTTCAAATCGCTGACAGCTGCGGATGTGGAGCAGGGGCTGCGGAACGCCCTGAAAAAGCTTTCGGAGAGCGAGGGTACGCCCATCCGGATGGAGGACGATGCCTGTGCCTATCTTGCTGAGAGCGCGGGCGGCGATCTGCGCAAGGCACTGGGTTGCCTTGATTTTGCAGTGACGGCGGCGGCTCCCGAACCGGAGGGAAAACACATCACGCTGGATATGATCCAGCAGGTCACCCGCCGCACTGCCATGCGGTACGACCGGGACGGCGATGACCACTATGATATCGTGTCGGCTTACCAGAAATCCATGCGCGGCTCCGACCCGGATGCAGCGCTCCACTATCTGGCCCGGCTGCTGGAAGCCGGGGATCTGCCCTCTGCCTGCCGTCGGCTCATGGTGTGCGCCTGCGAGGATGTGGGCCTTGCCTACCCGCAGATCATCCCCATCGTCAAGGCGGCGGTGGATATCGCCAACGCGGTGGGCCTGCCTGAAGCGCGGCTGGCCCTGGCGGATGCAGTTGTGCTGGTGGCGACCAGCCCCAAATCCAACAGCGCCCATGATGCCATCAACGCCGCCATTGCGGATGTGCAGGCCGGGCGTACCGGGCCCATTCCCCGCCAGCTGCAGAACAAGCACTATGACGGCGAGGATGCGCTGGTAAAGGGCCAGAATTACAAGTATGCCCACGATTACCCCAACCACTGGGTCGAGCAGCAGTATCTGCCGGATGTGCTCAAGAATACAAAATACTACACCTTTGGGGAAAACAAGAACGAGCAGGCCTCCCGCGCATATTGGGCGCGGATCAAGGGCGAAGAGAACGTATAAAGGGAAGAGAAGGAGAGAGGAAGATGCGTTATTCCAAACAGCGGGAGCTGGTGCTGCACACCGTGGAGCAGCTTTGCGACCACCCCACCGCCGAAGAGATCTTTGATAAGGCGGCCCCGGAGTGCCCGGGCCTGAGCCTGGGCACTGTCTACCGCAACCTGAACAGTCTGGTGGAGGCAGGCATGGTGCGCCGGGTGTCCATTCCGGGCAGGGCGGATCGTTTTGATCACACCCTGTGCTGGCACAGCCACCTCTACTGTACAGCCTGCGGCGGCGTAGTGGATGCCGATGTGGACGAGAAACAGGTGATGAGGCTGGTGCGCCGCCAGAAGGATGTTGTGGTGCAGGACTGCGCTGTGGTGCTGTTCGGCCTGTGTGAAGCATGTGCCAAAAAGCAGGCAGAAGGCTGAATTACCCCGAAGGATTCTGAAATTTGCGGTTTCCCACTTGCCCTTATGGCAGAAAGAGGGTATACTAAAAAGAGCTTTTGAAAAATAAGGATGGTTTTTATTGGAATACATTAACTTTGAACACAACGAGACGGCTGCGGAGCTGGTGCGTGCGGCTTACGACACCCCGCCGCTGGCCTTTGTACACAGCTATGGCTGTCAGCAGAATGTCAACGATGGCGAGCGCATCAAGGGCGTGCTGGTGGATATCGGCTACGGCCTGTGCGATAAGCCCGAGGATGCAGACCTCATCCTCTTCAACACCTGCGCTGTGCGGGAGCACGCCGAGCAGCGCGTGTTCGGCAATGTGGGTGCATTGAAGGGCCTGAAGGAGAAAAAGCGCGGCCTGATGATCGGCCTGTGCGGCTGCATGGCCAACCAGAAACATGTGGTGGAAAAGCTGCGCAAGAGCTATCCCTATGTCGATCTGGTCTTTGGCGTGGATGGCATCGATACGCTGCCCCAGCTCATTGCTCAGAAGCTGCAGAAGCATAAGCGCGTGCTGATGGAGCCTGCCCAGCGCCCGGTCATCGTGGAGAACATCCCCATCCGGCGCGAAAGTGAGTTCCGCGCCTGGCTGCCCATCATGTATGGCTGCGACAATTTCTGCACCTACTGCATCGTACCTTATGTGCGGGGCCGTGAGAAGAGCCGCAAGCCCGGCGATATCCTGGCGGAGTTCCGGGGGCTGGTGGAAGCGGGATACAAGGAGATCACTCTGCTGGGCCAGAACGTGAACAGCTACGGCAAGGGCCTGGAAGAACAGGTGGATTTTGCTGACCTGCTCAATCTGCTCTGCGCTGTGCCCGGCGATTACCAGATCCGCTTTATGACCAGCCACCCGAAGGATGCCAGCCACAAGCTGATCGACACCATTGCGGCCCAGCCCCACCTGTGCAAGCACCTGCACCTGCCGGTGCAGTGCGGCTCGGATGAATTGCTGAAAAAGATGAACCGCCATTACACCATCGGGCAGTACATGGAGCTGATCGAGTACGCCCGCAAAAAGGTGCCCGGCATTACCTTCTCCAGCGATATCATCGTGGGCTTCCCCGGGGAAACGGAGGAGGATTTCCAGGACACGCTGGAACTTGTGAAGAAAGTCGGCTACATGCAGTTGTTCACCTTCATCTACTCCAAGCGCACCGGCACCAAGGCAGCGGAAATGCCCGACCCCACCCCCCGCGCGGAGAAAACCGACCGGATGACCCGTCTGCTCAAGGTGCAGGACGAGATCGCAATGGATCTGGTCCGGCAGCAGGTGGGCCAGACTGTCCGGGTGCTGGTGGAAGGCTATGGCCGCAGCGACGGAACCCTCTCCGGCCGGTTGGACAACAACCTGACCGTGGAGTTTGCCGCAGACCCCGCCCTGATGGGCAGCTACGCACAGGTGCACCTGACCGGTGCCCGCGCCACCGTCCTGCTGGGCGAACTGGAAACGTGATCCCGGGGCACACCGGCCCCAATGATAATGTAACTATAAAAACAAACACATCAAAGGAGATTTTTGATTATGGATTGCATCGATCTGTTCAAGCGCGCCGCCATGGCACTGCAGACTGACCCCCGTTACCTGGCTCTGGATCAGGCCCGCAAGGCAAACGACAAGGATGAGGAGCTGCAGAATCTCATCGGGGAATTCAATCTGGCCCGCATGGATCTGAACAACGAGATCAGCAAGAACGAGCGCAGTGATGAGCGCATCGCCGAGCTGAACACCAAGGTCAACGACCTGTATGGCAAGATCATGGCTGACGAGGGTATGACTGCTTACAACGAGGCAAAGCGCGACTGCGAGAACCTGGTCAACTACATTGATGCCATCATCAACACCGCAATGAACGGCGGCGACCCCATGACCGTGCAGGAGCCCAGCGAATCCTGCACCGGCAGCTGCTCCACCTGCGGAGGCTGCCACTAACAGGTAAAATGAGAACGCGGCTGCAAATCGCAGGCCGCGTTTTCCTTCCATTCGCAGTTACTTACTGCAAACCGACGGAAAGAAGCAAAGCGGCATAGCCCGCAGGAAAGGTGAACGATTATGGCAGAACTGTCGCCCATGATGCAGCAGTATATGGACATCAAGAAGCAGTATAAGGACGAGATCCTGTTTTACCGCATTGGCGACTTTTACGAGATGTTCTTTGACGATGCGCTGACCGCCTCCCGGGAGCTGGACCTGACCCTGACGGGCAAGCAGTGCGGTATGGAAGAGCGTGCCCCCATGTGCGGCGTGCCCTTCCACAGCTACGAGGGCTATGTGGCCCGCCTGATCGCCAAGGGATACAAGGTGGCGATCTGTGAGCAGATGGAGGACCCGTCCAAGGCAAAGGGACTGGTCAAGCGCGATATCATCCGGGTGGTCACGCCGGGCACTGTCATTGAGAGCAGTATGCTGCAGGATGACAAAAACAACTACATTGCAAGCATTTTTCTGAAAGGGAATGCGGCGGGCATCTGTTTTGCCGATGTTTCCACCGGTACGGCCCACATCACCGAGCTGAAACGAGAGAAGATCGTGCCTGCCGTGATCGCGGAGCTCTGCCGCTACCATCCCAGCGAGGTGCTGATGAATCCCGGAATGCTGGACTGCCGTGAGCTGACCGGCTATATCAAAAAGAACATGACCTGCTCTGTGGAGCTGGTGGAAGAGGAGCGCTACGCTCCGGGTCTGGTGGCCATCTCGTTGGAAAATCAGTTTGGCCGCAATTGGGATGAGACGACCTCTATTGATAAAAAAGGTCTGGTGCGGTTTGCCATGGCCGCGCTTCTGGAATACCTGCACACCACCCAGATCAAAGGTGTGGAGCGCCTGAAGACCGTCATCAGCTACAATGAAGCCCAGTATATGCAGCTTTCGCCTGTGACGCGGGCCAACCTTGAACTCACCGAGACCCTGCGGGGCCGCGAGAAGCGGGGGACCCTGCTCTGGGTGCTGGACAAGACCAGCACTGCCATGGGCAAGCGGCTGCTCCGCACCTGGATCGAGCAGCCGCTGCTTTCCAGCGATGCCATCAACCGCCGTCTGGATGCTGTGGAAAGCCTGGTCAACCAGACCGTACAGCGCGGCGATCTGATCGAAGAACTGCATTACATCGCCGATCTGGAGCGTATGATGACCCGCACGGTCTACGGTTCAGCCACGCCCAAAGAGATCTATGCCATGGCACAGACCTGTGAGCGCCTGCCCAGCCTGCGCCAGCAGGCCGAAAGCTGCGGCTGCGCCGAACTCAGCGAAATCGTCTCCAGGATCGACCCGCTGAGCGATATCAAGGACAAGATCTATGCCGCTGTGGACCCTGACGCACCTTCTACCTTGAAGGATGGTGGTGTCATTGCCAAGGGCTACCACCCCGAGGTGGACGAGCTGCGTTCCATCCGCGATAACACCAAGGGCGTGCTGGCTCAGCTCGAGACCCGCCTGCGGCAGGAGACCGGCATCCCCAAGCTGAAGATCGGCTATAACCACGTGTTTGGCTATTTCATCGAGGTCAGCAACTCTTATAAGGCACAGGTGCCGGAGAGCTACATCCGCAAGCAGACTCTGACCACCGGCGAACGCTACATCACACAGGAGCTCAAGGAGCTGGAAAATAAGATCCTGGGTGCCCACGAGCGGCTGATCGCTCTGGAACACCGGCTGTTCAATGAGCTGCTGGAAAGCATTGGTGCCCAGCTCGACCGCATCCAGCGTACAGCCAACGCCGTGGCAGAGCTGGACGTACTGGCTGCTCTGGCTCAGGTGGCAGCAGAAAACAACTACTGCCGCCCCACTGTGGATGAGAGCGACCAGCTGACCATCGTGGAGGGCCGCCACCCTGTGGTGGAGCAGATGCTCAAGGGCAGTCTGTTCGTACCCAACGATACCACCCTGAATTGCGGTGAGGATCGCTGCCTCATCATCACCGGCCCTAACATGGCAGGCAAATCGACCTATATGCGCCAGAATGCGCTGATTGCCCTGATGGCACAGATCGGTTCCTTTGTTCCGGCCAGAGAGTGTCATGTGGGTGTAGTGGATGCCATCTTTACCCGTATCGGCGCGTCGGATGACCTTTCGGCAGGTCAGTCTACCTTTATGGTGGAGATGACCGAGGTGGCAGAGATCCTGAAGAACGCTACCTCCCGCAGTCTGGTGGTGCTGGATGAGATCGGGCGCGGCACGTCCACCTTTGACGGCATGAGCATTGCCCGCGCCGTGGTGGAGCACATCAGCGACCCTGCCAAGGGACTGGGCTGCAAAACCCTCTTTGCCACCCATTACCACGAGCTGACGGACCTTGAGGGCACCATCAGCGGCGTGAAAAATTACAACATTGCGGTGAAAAAGCGGGGTGAGGACATCACCTTCCTGCGCCGCATCGTTCGCGGCCCTGCCGATGACAGCTATGGCATCGAGGTGGCAAAGCTGGCCGGTCTGCCCGGCACTGTGACCCGCCGCGCCCACGAGGTGCTGCGCGCACTGGAAGCCACTGCCCCCAAGAACAAGGTGGAGCAGATGGACTTTGACGCGCTGCAGGAGTATAACTCTCCCGCAGTGCCCAGCGAGGTGCTGGAAAAACTGGATGCGCTGGATGTGGAAACGCTGACCCCCATTGAAGCGCTGAATTTCCTGTACGAGCTGAAAAAGACCTTGAAGGGCAGCCTGAACGGCTGATTTCCTAAAAAACAGGGGAGGGAACGAATATGGCAGTCATCCATGTTCTGGACAAGCACACGGCGGAGCTCATTGCAGCCGGTGAGGTGGTGGAGCGGCCTGCTTCCGTGGTAAAGGAGCTGCTGGAAAACGCCATTGATGCCGGGGCAAGCCAGATCACCGTGACCATTGAATCAGGCGGCGTGAAGCTGATCGAGATCAGCGACAACGGCTCGGGCATTGAAGCAGAGTATATCCCCACGGCATTCATCCGCCACGCCACCAGTAAGATCCGGACGGAGGATGATCTGAACCATATCCACACCCTGGGCTTCCGTGGAGAAGCGCTGGCTTCCATTGCCAGCGTGGCGCGGGTAGAAGTACTGACCCGTACTGAGAACGACGAGTGCGCCTCTGTCTACCGCATCGAGGGCGGCGAGGATTATCCGCTGGAGCCCGGTGCACGCGGCGTGGGCACTACCATCCGAGTGCAGGATCTGTTCTACAACACCCCGGCCCGGATGAAGTTCCTCAAAAAGGATTCCAGCGAGGGTACCTTTGTGGCGGATATCGTGGCCCATGTGGCCCTGAGCCACCCCGAGGTCAGCTTCAAGTTTGTCCGGGAAGGCAAGCTGCAGTATGTCACCCCCGGTGACGGCAAGCTGCGCAGTGCCGCCTACGCGGTGCTGGGCCGGGAATTCAGCCGTGACCTCATGGAGCTGGACAATCAGGAAGGGGTCTACCGGGTGTGGGGCCTCATCACCCAGCCCAGGAGCTGCCGCGCCAGCCGCAGTATGCAGTATTTCTACATCAATGGGCGCTATGTTCGCAACCGCACCATGATGGCGGCCATGGAAACAGCGTTCAAAGGCACCACGATGCAGGGCAAGTTCCCTGGAGGAATCTTGCTTCTGGAAATGCCTGCTGACCTTGTGGACGTCAATGTCCACCCGGCCAAGACTGAGGTGCGCTTTGCCCGGGAAAACGATATCTTTGATCTCGTTTATCACGCTGTCAAGCTGGCACTGGCCCAACCGGGCACCGGAGAGCGGCGCTTCGCCTTTGAAGAGGATAAAAAAGATGAAGAATCCAACAAATATGAAATAAGCGATAACACGATAGAAAATGATGTAAAGAAGAACAACTTTACAGGACTTTCTGCCATCATTCCGGGCCAGGCTGAGCCGGGAACGCTCCATGAGCATACCCCTCAGCCCCAGCGGAGCTTCCGGAGCTTCACTCCGGCACCGGCAGCAGTACCGCTGTCCCGTCCGGCACCTGCAAGCCACCCGGATATCCTGCCTGTGCCGGGCACTGCCGAGGATAAGCCGACAGAGCACAGCTGGACAACGGTTGCATCGGGCCTGCCCATCCGGCAGGATGCCACCCTGCACAGCCCGGCACCAGCTCCCACGGAGAGTGAGCCTGAAGCACCCGCCTTTGCCGCAGCGCTGGGAGAAGGTGCATTGGACATTGAACCGGACAGTGCAGATCTGCCCGAACATCAGGACCACATGGCGGCATGGGATCCTGCCCCCAAGGAGGAAATGCCTGCCGCCCCAGCTCCGCAGCAGACCTCTGCTGCCGAGGATACGCCGGAACAGCTGGGCTTTGACGTGCAGGAAGGCCCTGCCCCTCTGCGCTATGTGGGTGAGATCTTCAAGACCTACATCCTCGCTGAGCGCGGGGAGGAAATCTGCATCATTGATAAGCACGCCGCCCACGAGCGCCAGCTTTTCGAGAAGCTGGCGGCAAACTATGGAGATGTTCCGGCCCAGCTGCTGCTGGAGCCGCTGGTGGTGGAGCTGTCGGCGGAGGAAAAGACTGCACTCCTCTCCAACCTTGAGCTGCTGGAAAGCGCAGGACTGGAGATCGATGACTTTGGCGGCAACAGCGTATTTCTGCGCTCTGTGCCCGCGGATGTGGAACAGGGCAGTGCCGAGGATCTGCTGGTGGAGCTGGCGGATAAGCTCTCCAAGGGCAGCCGCGATGCCCTGAGCGAAAAGACCGAGTGGGTGCTCCATTCCATCTCCTGCCGCGCGGCCATCAAGGCGGGGGATAAGACCTCCCCGCAGGAGCTGATGGCACTGGCCGAAAAGATCCTCTCGGGCGAGGTGCCGCCCTTCTGCCCCCATGGTCGGCCTTGTGTCCTTAAATTGACCCGGAAGGAGCTGGAAAAGCAGTTTGGACGGATCGTGTAACAAAAAGCACCCGGTGCTGGCCGTGGTCGGCCCCACGGCTTCCGGCAAGACCGCGCTGGGCGTTGCGCTGGCCGAGCAGTTCTGCGGGGAGATCATCAGCGCCGATTCGATGCAGATCTACAAAGGGCTTGATGTGGGCACTGCCAAGGTGACCCCCGAGGAGACCTGCGGCATTCCGCACCATGGAGTGGATATCCTGCAGCCTGATGAACCGTTCAGCGTGGCAGATTTCACCGCGCTGGCCGGAGCGCTGGAGCATGAGATCTCCAGCAGAGAGCATCTGACCATCCTCGTGGGCGGTACCGGGCTCTATGTCCAGAGTTTTTTGTATGGTGTCCGCTTTGCCGCTGAGAAAACGCCGGACGGTTTGCGGGAACAGCTGGCCGCAGAACTGACCCAAAAGGGTCCGGAGGCCATGTATGCGGAGCTGCAGGCAGTGGACCCCGAAGCGGCGGCGGCCATCCATCCGAACAACCATGTCCGGGTGCTGCGGGCGCTGGAACATTACCGCGCCACCGGCAAAAAGCTCAGTGAGCAGAAAGCAGACTCACTCCCGCCCGAAAAGCCCTACCGTTCTCTGATCCTTGGGCTGGATTTCCCGGAGCGAGCCCAGCTCTACCGCCGCATCGACCTGCGGGTGGATCAGATGATGGAGCAGGATCTGTTGAACGAGGCAAAACGTGTGTGGGAACACCGGGACACTTATAAGACGGCGGCCCAGGCCATCGGATACAAAGAATTCTTCCCCTACTTTGCGGGGGAGAGCGCGCTTGCCCCTTGTGTGGAGAAGCTGAAACAGGCTTCCCGCAACTATGCCAAGCGCCAGCTGACCTGGTTCCGCCACATGGAGGGTATCTGCTGGCTGGATGCCTCGGCCCCGGATGTCCGGGAACAGGCCGTACATCTCACAAATGAATTTTTAGCGAAAGGATGAGCGATATGCAGGAAGAAAACCGCGAGGGCATCTCCGGCGCACTGAAAACGCTGGCCGCTGTCGTCATCGTGTTTTTGCTGCTGGCGGCATTGTATGTGGGCTATCAGGCAATGCAGGTGCTGTTTCCGCCCAATACCTACGAGACCGCCCTGCTGGCTACGGTGGAGGACACTGTGGATGCCGAGGGCGTGCTCCTGTTTGAGGAAAGCTACGTTGCGGGCGGCGGCACGCTGGGGTATCTGGTGGCAGACGGCGAGCGTGTTTCGGCAGGCACAGCGGTGGCTGAGATCTACAGCGATGCAGCGCAGGCTTCTCTGCGCCAGCAGCTGACCCAGATCAATGATCAGATCGACCTGCTGCAGCGCTCCCAGAACACCACTTCGGTGCAGCTGGAATCCCTGCGCAAGAACCGTTCTGCTGCTCTGTACGACCTGATGGATTCGCTGGATGCAGGGGACTACGAGGATACCGATGCGGAGAAGGAAAACTACATTCTGGCCCAGAACAAGCTCTGGGTTATCACCGGCGAGGTGGCCAGCTTCTCCGACCAGATCACCGCGCTGACCCAGCAGGCCGCCACGGTGCAGTCCCAGCTGGGCAATCCGTCCCAGATCACGGCCCCGCAGACGGGCTATTTCATCCGCAGCTCCAGTTCCGGGCGGCTGAACGCAGGTTCTGCCGATATCCTTGCGCTGGATGCAGCCAACCTGAAAGCTTACGTCGAATCCTCCCCGGAGATCGCGCTGGACGGCTGCGCAGGCAAGATCGTTTCGGGCTTTACCTGGTACTATGCCGGGGTGTGCTCGGCCAAACAGGCGGAAAAGCTGCTGGGCAGGGACGGCAAGCCCTTGACCAAGAGCGTTGAGATCCGCTTTCCCGGTCAGGCGGAAACGCCCCTCAAGGCAAAGGTCAGCGAGGTGAACATTGATGCGGAAAACGATATTGCACGTTTCGTCCTCTCCTGCGAGATCATCAACGGCGATGTGCTCCGGCTGAACTGTGCCGATGCCCAGATCATCGTGGGACGCAACACCGGCCTGCGGGTGCCTGCTGCCGCGGTGCACTACCTCAAGGAGGACGGCTCCGAGGCAGAGGGTCAGGGTGAGAACTACATCCCCGGCGTGTATGTGAAGTACGGCAACCTGGCCCGCTTCTGCCGCATCGACCCTGTGGACGATGCCCACCCGCAGATCACAGACGGTGATGACCTCATCGTTTTGCCCAGCGGAACGGCTGGTTCTGTCAGTCAGGTTCGGCTTTATGACGAGATTATTGTCTCCGGACAAAATTTGTATGATGGAAAACTTTTGTAGTTATTGACATCTGCGGCAAAAAATCCGATAATAGTAAAAGCTATTTGCATCTCTTTTGCAAAAGGCGCCAGGCAGCTGCGGCTGCCTGAATGAAAGGAGCAGATACTATGTCTTTCGTGGATAGTCTCAAAAAGGGCCTTTTTGGCGGTGAGGACGATTACGACGATCAGTACATCGACGACGGCCCCCAGATGGTGAACAACAACAGCGGTCTCGGCGTTGGCATGGACGATGCAGAGGAAGAGCCGGTGGAGGGTGCCCAGAAGAAGAACAAGGTGGTCAACATCCACGCCACCACCCAGCTCAAGGTCGTTCTGGTAAAGCCCGAGCGCTTTGAGGATGCCAGCACCATTGCAGACCACCTGAACAACAAGCGCACGGTCGTGCTGAATCTGGAGTCTACCAACAAGGAAGTTTCCCGCCGTCTGGTGGATTTCCTGTCCGGCGTGGCTTACGCCAACAACGGCCAGATCAAGCGCGTTGCCAACAGCACCTTCATCATTACCCCGTACAATGTGGACATTATGGGCGATCTGCTGGACGAGCTGGAGAACAATGGCGCGTTCTATTGATCCTGCTCCCAGGGCAGTGCGGGGCTTTGTGCCCGCCCGCACCGATGAAGAGCGCTTTCTGATGCGGCATGTAGAAGATCTGGCCCGCGCGGCCGAGGGACGCGGCATTGCCCGCTACTCCGGCTTTTTGAGCGACAGGGAACAGGATCTGGCCCGCGCGGCGCTGAATCGTGCCGATGTGCCGGAGAGCGACCATCATTTTGAGGGCGGCTGGCCCGGGGCAGAGCGGAAGCTGCTCTGCCTGGAGCCGGAGGGCTGCTACCCTGCAAGCCCGCTGTGCTGCGTGAAGCTGACCTGCCGTACCCTTTCCGGGGCGGCACTGCCGGGCCACAAGGATTATCTGGGCAGTCTGATGGGGCTGGAGCTGCGTCGGGAAGCGCTGGGAGACATCGTGCTCCCGGCCGATACACCGGGCACTGCCTATGTCTTTGCGCTGGAAACGGCGGGGGAGCTCATCTGCCGGGAACTGCTGCAGGTGGGCCGGACAGAGGTCACCACCACGCTGCTTTCGCTGGATGAGGTGCCTGAATTCCCGCAGGCAGAGCGCAAAACGCAGACAGCCACCGTGTCCTCTTTGCGGCTGGACGCTGTGCTTGCGGCCATGCTCCATTGCAGCCGCGGGCAGGCGTGTGAGTGGATCGCGGCGGGCCGGGTGGAGATCAACCACCTGCCTGCAGAGAGTGCCCACGCCCCGGTGTATGAGGGTGATGTGTTCACGGTGCGCGGAAAGGGACGCTTTGGCCTGACGGCCCTGCCCGGAAAAAGCAAAAAAGACCGATCGATCATCGAGTTTTTTCAATATTGAATGAAAAGGGAGGAAACCACTATGCTGACCCCGCAGGATGTGCGTGCTGCACAGTTTGAAAAGAACATCCGCGGCTACCGGACCGAAGAGGTGGACCGTTTCCTGGATAAAGTAGAGGAGCAGCTGAAGCAGGATGAAGATCAGGCTGAGGAGCTGCGCCGCCAGATTGCTGAGCTGACCGCCGAGAATCAGCGTCTGCACAAGGAAATGGAGAGCTACGAGGCTGACGGCGATATGCTCAAGAGCGCGCTGATCAATGCCCAGCGGATGGGTGAGAATGTCATCCGGGAAGCAAACCAGAAGTCGGAAGAGATCCTGCATCGCGCAAATCTGCGCGGTGATGATATTATCCGTGATGCCAACGAGCTGCTGCAAAAAGCCAGTGACCGCGCGGATGAGATCATCAACGAGGCAAACGAGAAAAAGCTTGCCCAGGAGCGCGAGTATGACCGCGTCCGGCTGGAAGTGACCCGCTTCAAGTCCGATGTGCTGAACCTGTACCGCAGCCATGTTGAGTCTCTGAGCCGCCTGCCTGAGTTCCAGAAGGAGGAGCCCGCTGAGGATGCTCCTGCCGAGGATGAGGCTGCAGCCGCCGATACCACTGCCGCCGCTGTGACCGAGGAGATCGCCGAGGCACAGCCCGCTGCAGCGGATGTGGATGCTGAGGACGAGACCCCTGCGGATGAAAAGACCAGCGAGGAGTTCTGGGCACAGGACGAGAGCCAGCTCAAGCTCGACCCGCCCCCGGCCCCTGCCGCCGAGGATGAGGCTGCAGCGCCGGACTACGCCGCTTTTAAGGGCGTGAAGTTCAGCGAGTGATCCCAAAGCGTTTTAGTAAATTAGAGGAGTGTGTAACCATTGGCTAAGAATAAGTCCCAGTACGATAGTACCCTGAACCTGCCCAAGACTCTGT
Organism: Faecalibacterium sp. Marseille-Q4137; assembly: GCF_017377535.1. NCBI lineage: Bacteria > Bacillati > Bacillota > Clostridia > Eubacteriales > Oscillospiraceae > Faecalibacterium > Faecalibacterium sp. Marseille-Q4137. The sequence continues at coordinate 174,850 of NZ_JAFREK010000001.1, read as the reverse complement.
TTGAGATGCGTGCCGGTCTGCCCAAGAAGGAGCCCGCCATGCTGGAGGATTGGGAGAAGAACGACCTGTACAACAACCTGATCAAGCACAACGACGGCAAGCCTAAGTTTGTCCTGCACGACGGCCCTCCGTATGCAAACGGCAACATCCACATGGGCACCGCGCTGAACAAGATCATCAAGGATATCATCATCCGCGACAAGAACATGGAGGGCTTCCAGGCTCCCTATGTGCCTGGCTTTGATACCCACGGCCTGCCCATTGAACTGAAGGCTCTGTCCTCTCTGGGCGAGAAGAAGAAGGACATCTCCAAGCTGGAGCTGCGCCAGATCTGCGAAAAGTTTGCCACCGAGCATATCGACATTATGAGCGACCAGTTCAAGCGTCTGGGCGTTATCGGTGACTTTGAGCACCCCTACCTGACCCTGAAGCCTGAGTTCGAGGCCCGCCAGATCGAGATCTTTGGCGAGATGGCCAAGAAGGGCTACATCTACAAGGGCCTGAAGCCTGTGTACTGGTGTCCCGACTGCCGCACCGCTCTGGCTGAGGCAGAGATCGAGTACGGCGAGGACGACTGCGATTCCATCTTCGTCCGCTTCCACGTATCTCAGGACCCCAACGGTGTGCTGGCAAAGCACGGCATTCCGATGGATAAGACTTACTTCGTGATCTGGACCACCACCACCTGGACCCTGCCCGCCAACGAGGCCATCTGCCTGAACGGTGCCTTTGAGTATTCCTTTGTCAAGATCGGCGAGGAGTACCATATCATGGCCACCGAGCTGGTCAAGAGCGTGATGGATGCCTGCCATATTGAGAACTACGAGATCGTGGGCGAACCTGTTTCCGGCGCTGAGTTCGAGCTGATGCGCTATCATCACGTCTACCTGCCCAAGGAGGGTATCGTCATCCTGGGTGACCATGTTACGCTGGAAAGCGGTTCCGGCTGCGTCCACACCGCAGGCGGCCACGGCGTGGATGACTTCAATGTTTCTCAGAAGTACAACGTGCCCATCACTGTTCCTGTGGACGACGGCGGCTGCCTGACGGAGCTGGCCGGTAAGTACGCAGGTCAGCGTGTCTGGGCTGCCAACAAGACCATTCTGGCCGACCTGACCGAAGCCGGTGTCATCATGGGTCAGGTGCACATCAAGCATCAGTACCCCCACTGCTGGCGCTGCCACAACCCCATCATCTTCCGTGCCACCGAGCAGTGGTTCTGCTCTGTTGCCAAGTTCCGTGACGATGTCTACAAGGCCATCGACACCGTGAAGTGGATGCCTGACTGGGGCCACGACCGCATGAAGGGCATGGTCCGTGACCGCAACGACTGGTGCATCAGCCGTCAGCGTACCTGGGGTGTGCCCATCCCGGCTTTCTACTGCAAGAAGTGCGGCGCTTACCACATCACCGATGCCACCATCAAGGCTGTCAGCGAGCTGTTCCGCAAGGAGGGCTCCGATGCCTGGTACAAGTACGAGGCAGAGCAGATCATCCCCGCAGGTGAAGTCTGCGAGAAGTGCGGCGCTTCCGAGTGGACCAAGGATACCGACATCATGGATGTCTGGTTCGATTCCGGTTCCACCCACGCTGCCGTGCTGGAGGAGCGCCCGGAGCTGAGCTTCCCGGCCGACATGTATATGGAGGGCGGCGACCAGTTCCGCGGCTGGTTCCAGTCCAGCCTGCTGACCAGCGTGGCTGCCAAGGGCTGCGCACCTTATAAGTCCGTTCTGTGCCACGGCTGGGTCGTGGACGAGCAGGGCAAGCAGATGCACAAGAGCGCCGGCAACGGCGTGGAGCCCAGCGAGATCATCAAGGACTACGGTGCGGATATCATCCGCCTGTGGGTCGCTTCTTCCGACTACACTGTGGATGTGCGCGCCGGTAAGAATATCTTCAAGCAGCTGAGCGAGGCATACCGCAAGATCCGCAACACCGCCCGCTTCATTCTGGGCAATCTGGATGGCTTTGACCCCAACACCGATTGTGTGGCAGATGACCAGCTGCAGGAGATCGATCGCTGGGCACTGGCTGCTCTGGATGACCTGATCGTGAACGCCAAGGCCGGCTACGATGTGTATGACTTCAACAAGGTCTATCACGCCGTCTATAACTTCTGCGTTGTTGCCATGTCCAACTTCTATCTGGATGTGACCAAGGACCGCCTGTACTGCACCAACGGTGTGGGCCGCAAGGCTGCCCAGACCACCATGTACAAGATCTTGGTCGCTCTGGACAAGATCATTGCCCCCATCCTCTGCTTCACCAGCCAGGAGATCTGGGACTTCCTGCCCAAGACCGAAGGTATGAACAAGTACGTTGTGTTCGAGGCAATGCCCAAGGCAGGCCAGTACGCTGCAGACGATGCCTTCAAGGCCAAGTGGGCACAGCTCATTGCTGTCCGTGACGAGGTCAAGAAGGTGCTGGAGCAGGCCCGTGCAGAAAAGACCATCGGTGCTTCTCTGGAAGCTTCCGTTACCCTGTACTGCAATGATGCCGTCTATGACCTGCTGAACAGCATTCCCATGGATGAGCTGGCTGACCTGATGATCGTCTCCCATGTGGAGCTGGTCAAGGGCGAGGGTGGCTCCGCCTCCGCTGTTGAGGGTCTGGGCGTTGCTGCTGCACATGCCACCGGCGAAAAGTGCGAACGCTGCTGGAAGTATTCCGCAGACATCGGCACCCACGCTGCACATCCCACCCTCTGCGCACGCTGCGCAAGCGTGGTGGAAGCATAAGCCTTCCTGAAATAAACGCTGCGGCGCTCCTTTCGAGCAGGGAGCGCCGCTTTTTGGTATCAGAACACAGGCGGCAGCGTGCCGCCGTTGGGAGTATTTTTATGGCATTTGTGATCTTCAATCTGCTGTGCGTTGCGGCGCTGGTCGGCCTCGATCAGGCCATCAAGTTCTGGGCTGTCAGCGCTTTGCAGCCGGTGGGCGCAATGCCGCTGATCCCCCATGTGGTGGAGCTGCGGTTCGTGCTCAATCAGGGCATGGCATTCAGCCTGCTCAGCGGCAAGCAGCTGTTTTTGATCGTTGCAACCAGCGCAGCGCTGCTGTTGGTTGCTTATTGGCTGTTCTTCCGCAGCCGGAACAACCGGCTGCAGCAGGCCGCACTCATCCTGGTGCTAGGTGGCGGCATCGGCAACCTGATCGACCGTGTGCTGAACGGCGAGGTGGTGGATTACATCAACCTGCTGTTCATGCGGTTTGCGGTGTTCAATTTTGCAGATATCTGTGTCTGCGTTGGTGTGGCGCTCTGGGTGCTGGTCATTTTCCTGGAGGAGCTGCACGAGGATACGAAAAAGGGCCCGAAGGAGCAGTAAGCCATGGAGCAGCGTGAATACATCGTAGAAGCCGAGGGCGCAGGCCAGCGCATCGACCGCTTTCTGAGCGGCGAGGACACCGGCCTTTCCCGCAGTGCCCTGCAGGGCCTAGTGGCTGAGGGCCATGTGCTCTGCAACGGCAAGGCCCCGGCCAAAAGCCTGAAGCTCAAGGCAGGGGATATCATCCTGTTGGAGATCCCCGACGCAAAGCCCATCGAGGCTGTACCGCAGGAGATCCCGCTGGACATCATCTATGAGGATGCACACCTTCTGGTGGTCAACAAGCCCAAAGGGATGGTCGTCCACCCGGCTCCCGGCAACCCGGACGGCACCCTGGTCAACGCTCTGCTCTGGCACTGCAAGGGCAGCCTTTCCGGCATTGGCGGCGAGATCCGGCCCGGCATCGTCCACCGCATCGATAAGGACACCAGCGGCCTGCTGGTGGTGGCAAAGGATGATGCAACCCACATCGGCCTTTCCCAGCAGATGGCAGTGCACAGCGTGGAGCGGGCCTACAATACCATCGTCTATGGCGGCTTTGCCCAGGATGAAGGCTTTGTGGAGAGCAACCTGGGCCGCAGCAAGACCGACCGCAAGAAGATGGCGGTCTATCCGGCCAGTGAGCCCCACACAAAGTACGCCTATACCGGCTACAAGGTGCTGGAACGGCTGGGCGAGTTCACGATGCTGGAGTGCCGCCTGAAAACGGGCCGTACCCACCAGATCCGCGTTCACATGGCTTCCATCCACCACCCGGTGGCGGGCGACCCGGTGTACGGCCCCCACAACTGCATCACCAGCCTGCATGGGCAGTGCCTGCATGCAAAAACGCTGGGGTTTGTTCACCCCATCACGGGCGAACACCTGCGGTTCGATTCTGAGCTGCCGGATTACTTCACCCGCTTCTTGACCACGCTCCGTCAGCGCACAGGAGGAAATACCCTATGAAAGAGACGACCATTGACCAGACCTTAGTCCTCTGCGATCTGGACAGCCTGCTGCTGGATGCCGCAGGCAATCTGCCTCAGCTCCAGCGGGACGTGCTGCAGCTTTTTGCCAGCAGGGGCGGCAGGCTGACCGTGTTCTCTCAGCGCTCGCCCCGGGCGGTCCGCTCTCTGTTGGGCGGGGTGCGGCTCAGTGCGCCAGCGCTGGTCTGCGGCGGCACACTGGCCTACAACTTTTCGGAGGGCTCCGGCACCGCGCTGTGCAGCTTTGAGGGGATGGAGGAGTCTGTCCTGAAGATGCTGCCCTCCCTGTCCGGCGTTGGCATTGCCCTGCAGATGCGCGATGGCTCCACCCGCGCTGTGCGGATGAGCGAAGGGCTAGTGTTCCACCTCAAGCAGGAGTGGACTCCCTTTGTGCTGAGCAACGCCGCTGATGTCAAGGGTGAGGACGTTCTGCGCATCCTGTTCTATCAGGACAAAAAGCAGATGCCCATTCTGCCCACACTGCAAAAGGCGCTGGGGGACGCGGCAGCTTTCCTGCATGCGGAGCGCCTTGCGCAGGATACGCTGGTGCTTACCCCGGGCCTTGTCTCAGGCAGTACCATGCTCAACGCCGTCTGCCCTCCCTCCGGCTATGCCGCCGAGCAGCTGACGGTGCTGGCCGGCTGCACCCAGATGCTCGACCTTGTCCATCTGGCGGGGGAGAGCGTTGTGCCTGCGGATGCCGCGCCTGAACTGCGCCTTGCTGCCAACCGGATGACCCTGACTGACCACGATACCGGTGCAGCGGCAGAGCTTTTGTACGGCATGGTGCGCCGTGCGGAAACTTCTGCGTAAAATCATTGTAAAGCTCTCTGCAAATTCTCCGCAGAGGGCTTTCTTTTTCAGAGAAAGTCGGGTACAATGGGATGAAGAAAGCCAATCTCACAAAAACGGAACAGAGATTTCTGTGGACAGCGGCCCTTGTTTGCGCGGTGTGCGTCGCGCTGGCGTTTGGGTTTGCCGTTCCGCGGCAGACAGGGCCGGGCCGTGCAGCCGGGAGTGAAACACCGCTCATCCAGCTGGCGCGGGTCGATCTGAACACCGCCGGGCAGGACGCTCTCTGCACCCTGCCGGGAGTAGGGGAGCAGCGCGCCCAGGCCATCATCGAATACCGGGAGCAGTACGGACGCTTTGCTGCGGTAGAAGAGGCCGCCGCCGTGCCCGGCCTGACAGAAGCGGTGGTGGAAGAGTGGGATGGGCTTGCTTACGTGAGCTGAAGCGCTGCGGCGAAAGCCGCAGGTCAGGGAAAAAGGGAGTAAACTACTATGAAAGAGGATACGATCTTCATCAACCGTGAACTCAGCTGGCTGGACTTTAACCGCCGTGTGCTGGTGCTGGGCAAGGATAAGAATGTCCCGCTGGCGGAGCAGGTGAAATTCCTTGCCATTTATGGCTCCAATCTGGATGAATTTTTCATGGTGCGTGTGGGCTCTCTGCAGGAGCGCGCCAACCTTGCACGCAGTCAGAAAGATAAGGACAAGCGTGAGAACAAGACCAATATGACGGCCGAGGAACAGCTGAACGCCATCATGCCCAAGGTTGCCCATCTGCAGGAGGACTGCGATAAATACTACGAGAAAGCGCTGGAAAATCTGGATGCCTGCGGCTATAAAAAGGTAAACTTTGATGCGATGGATAAGGAGCAGGAGCGCTTCTGGAAAAAGTACTTCCAGAACGAGCTGTTCCCCATCCTCAGCCCGCAGATCGTGGACAACCGCCACCCGTTCCCGTTCCTGCGCAATAAGGAGATCTACCTCGGCGCTCTGCTCAAGGAGAAAGAGGGCCAGAGCCTTGGCATGATCCCTATCTCCAGCCAGATGGAGCGGCTGATCCTGGTGCGCCGGGAGGGCAAGACCGAGTTAGCCCTGACAGAGGAACTGGTGCTGCATTACGCGTCCCTCATCTTTGGCAAGGATGCCGTGCAGGAAAAGTGCCTGTTCCGCGTCACCCGCAACGCCGACATTGATGTAAAAGAGGGCATGATGGACCATGATATCGATTACCGCGAGATCATGGCCGACCTGCTCAAGCGCCGCCGCAAGCTGGCCGCTGTCCGCCTGCAGGTAACTCCCACGGCCCCGCAGGAGATCCTGCGTCTCCTCTGCGACAAATTAGAGCTGAGCCATAAGCGGGTGTTTGCCCAGAAGAGCCCGCTGGATCTGAGCTTCTTCTACAAGCTCACCGGTAAAATGGAGGCCGAGGGCAACCCGGAGCTGTTCTATCCCACGGCCCGGCCCATGCTGCCGCCCCAGGATTATGACCTTGCCGCCGAGGTAGAAAAGCACGATGTCCTGCTCAGTTATCCGTATCAGTCCATCCGTCCCTTCATCGCGATGCTGAAAAAGGCTGCGCGGGATCCGGAGGTCATCTCCATCAAGATGACCCTTTACCGGATGGCGCGGGAATCCCAGATCGTGCAGGCCCTGATCGAAGCCGCCGAAAATGGCAAGGAAGTGGTGGCTCTGGTGGAGCTGCGTGCCCGCTTTGACGAGCAGAACAACATCGACTGGTCCAAGCAGCTGGAAGAGGCTGGCTGTACCATTCTCTATGGCTTTGATGATTACAAGGTGCACTCCAAGTTGACCCTTATCACCAAGAAGGGCCCGCAGGGCTACAGCTACATCACCCAGATCGGCACCGGCAACTACAACGAAAAGACCAGCGAGCTCTATACCGATTATTCGTTCATCACGGCAGATCTGGGCATCGGTGAGGAAGCCTCCAACGTGTTCCAGAACCTTGCCGTGCAGAAGCTGACGGAGACCACCGAGAAAATGCTGGTGGCTCCTCTGCGCTTCAAGAGCGTGCTGCTGGACGAGATGGACCGGGTCATCAATGCCGCCAAGCTGGGCCGCCCCGCATCCATGATCCTGAAAAACAACTCCATCTCGGATCGGGATATCATCCTGAAGCTCGAAGAAGCCAGCTGTGCGGGGGTTCGCATCGATATGATCGTGCGCGGTATCTGCTGTGTCCGCGCCGAGGTGCCGGGCAAGACCGAGAACCTGCATATCCGCAGTCTGGTGGGCCGCTACCTTGAGCATGGCCGCATCTACAGCTTCTACGATGGCGTGACCACCCGCATCTATATCGCCTCCGGCGATTTCCTCACCCGCAACACCGAGTGCCGCGTGGAGGTGGGCGTCCGGGTGGAGGACCCTGTCCTCATCCAGAAGCTGAGCGATATCCTGCAGCTGCAGCTGCGGGATAACGTCAATGCCCGGGAGATGCGGGCAGACGGCAGCTATCAGAAGGTGAAAGCGGCCCCCGGTGAGCCCCTTGTCAACGGCCAGATGGACATGTACGATCTGCTCCGGGATGACTGGCTCGCCCGGGATACCGCTTCTGCGGCAGAACCGGAGCAGCCCGAGCCAAAGGCACCGGAACGGCCGTCTGAGCCCGAAACAAGACCGGAGCCGGTTCAGGTGGCGGAGCAGCCCCCAGAACCAGCAAAACAGCCTGCCACGTTGAAAGCAGCACCTGCTCCGGCTGTGCAGAGCGCACCCGCTCCGCACGCTGTTGATCGCGCGGAACGGCACGGTCACCCCAGCCTCTTCCAGCGGCTCCATGACTGGCTCCGCCGGTAAATACGGAAAGAGCACCCTCTGGGAAATCTCCCAGGGGGTGTTTTGGTTCTCAGTGATCTTCCTCCTGCATACACTTTCCAGAACGGAGGGCGAAAAGATGCAGGCAAAACATGGACGAGCAGGGAAACACAATCGATATCAATGGGCGGCGGTGCTGACTCTGATGGTGCTGCTGATCATTCTGCTGGCGGGCAGGGTGCTCCCGGTCTGTGCGGGCAAAAATATCCCGGCGGGAGCCAGCCTGAAACAGGCAAAGCCGGGGCAGACGCTCTGCTTCCCGCTGGAAACGGCGGCGTGGCGTGTCTCTGACCCTTATGGCTGGCGGAAGGATCCCTTTACCGGGGAAAAAGCCTTCCACCGGGGCGTGGACCTTGCCTGCGCGGAGGGCACACCGGTCCTTGCGGCACTGGACGGTGTGGTGACCGCCGCCCGGCGTGGAACCGCTTACGGCAACTATGTCCGGCTGACCCATGGGGACGGGCAGGAAACGCTCTATGCCCACATGCAGTATCTCTATGTCCGGGCCGGGGAGGTGGTTGCAGCAGGCCAGCGGCTGGGCACTGCCGGACAGACGGGCCGTGCCACCGGGGCACACCTGCACTTTGAATTTCTGACAGGCGGCATCCGGTATGATCCTTCTGCCGCACTGAGCCTGCCATGATGCGGCATCGATTCCGGTATGGGCCGCTTGTGTTCCGGGACCCGTTGCTGCTCTGCGGGGCGCTGTACGTTCTGCTCTATTTCGATGCAAGCGGGTTTCTGCGGCTGGGGCTGCTGGCGGCATTCCTGCATGAGTGGGGGCACATTGGGGTATATCTTGCCCTGTTTGGGCAGTTTCCGGTCATTGAAGTCACCCTTACCGGCTTTTGTATGCGCACCCGGGGCAGGGAAATGACCCTGTGGCAGACCGCTCTCCTTGCCGCGGCAGGCCCTGCGGTGAATTTTGTGCTGGCCGGGCTCTGGATGCTTCGGCTGGAACAGCGGGCCACCATCCGGGCCAGTGCCTTTCTGGCGGCCAACCTCCTGACCGGGGCCTTCAACCTCCTGCCCATCCCGCCGCTGGATGGGGCACAGCTGGCGGCGTGCGGATGGTGGTGCCTCCAAAACAATGATTGCATTTCCCGGCAGAATCGGGTACAATAAAATGAATGAAGTAAAACTGTTCTGTCAATGGAGGAACTTGATGTTTGATCCCAAGCTGAAAGAAGCGCTGGGCCGGGTACAGAAGCCGGGCCGTTACACCGGCGGCGAACCGGGCAGCGTGTATAAAGACAAAGAAAAGGTGGATGTCCGGTTTGCATTCTGCTTCCCGGATACCTACGAGGTGGGAATGTCCTTCCTCGGTGAGAAGATCCTGTACGAGCTGCTCAACAGCCACGAGAACTGGTGGTGTGAGCGGGCCTTCATGCCCTGGCTGGATATGAAGGCTGAGATGGAGCGGCTGGACCTGCCCCTGTACACCATGGAAAGCAAGGACCCCCTGACCGATTTTGATGCGGTGGGCTTTACCCTGCAGTACGAGCTTTCCTATACCAACATTCTGGCAATGCTCGATCTGGCGCACATTCCGTTCTACGCAAAGGACCGCGACGAGCACTGGCCCCTGATCGTGGCGGGCGGCCCCTGCGCCTGCAACTCGGAGCCCATTGCAGATTTCTTTGATGTCATCCAGCTGGGTGAGGGTGAGAACCAGCTGCCTTCCATCTGCGCCGAGATCGAGCGTGCCAAGAAAGAGGGCAGCGTCTCCAAAAAGGAGCTGCTGCGCCGCATTGCAAAGATCCCCGGGGTCTACATCCCTGCCTTCTACGATGTGACCTACTTTGAGGACGGCCGGGTCAAGGCCATTACCCCCAACGAGCCGGGCATCCCGGCGGTCATCACCAAGGCCATCATCAAGGATCTGAACGAGTTTGCCCCGCCAACGAACTTTGTTGTGCCCATGGTGGGGGCCATCCAGGACCGTGCCAGCATTGAGGTGCTGCGCGGCTGTGTGCGCGGCTGCCGGTTCTGCCAGGCGGGCTTCCTGTACCGCCCCATGCGCCAGCGGGATGCCAGCCTGCTGAATAAGGCAGCACAGGATCTGTGTGCCAACACCGGCTATGAGGAGCTGAGCCTGTCCAGCCTGTCCACCTCCGACCACGGCCAGCTGGAAGAACTGCTGGATGATCTGAACGAGTGGGCCCCCAAGGAGCACGTCAGCCTCTCGCTGCCCTCCCTGCGGATGGACAACTTCTCCCAGAGCCTGATCGAAAAGACTACAAAGGTGCGCAAGAGCGGCCTGACCTTTGCGGCCGAGGCCGGTACCCAGCGCCTGCGGGATGTCATCAACAAGAATGTTACCTGGGATGAGATCGAAAAGACCTGCTCGCTGGCCTTTGCCAACGGCTATTCCTCGGTCAAGCTCTACTTTATGATGGGTCTGCCTACCGAGACGATGGAGGACATCGAGGGGATTGCCGAGACCGCCCAGAAGGTGGTAGATCTCTATTACTCCAACCCCAGGCACGCCAAGGGCAGGGGGGTGCAGGTGACCATCAGCTGTGCCTGCTTTGTGCCCAAGCCCCATACGCCTTTCCAGTTCGTGCCTATGGACACGGAGGAAAGCCTGCAGGCCAAGCAGAAGCACCTGCTGGAAAGCGTCCACAGCCGCAAGATCAAGGTGAACTATCACGACAGCACCACCAGTTTTCTGGAGGGCGTATTCGCCAAGGGCGACCGCCGTCTGGCTCCTGTTATTCTGGAAGCCTACAAACGAGGCTGTTACTTTGACGGCTGGGAAGAGTGCTTCAAGTATGATACCTGGATGCAGGTGTTTGAGGATCTGGGCATTGATCCCAAGTTCTACTGCCAGCGTCCCATTGGGCTGGACGAGGTGACCCCGTGGAGCCACATGGACTACGGTGTGACCCATGAATATCTGGTGCGGGAGTACAACAAGGCCCTTGCCGCCCAGACCACCCAGCCCTGCAACCGCGCCTGCCATGGCTGCGGTGCCAATCATCTGTTAGGAGGTCCCTGCTTTGATTACAGTCAGAATCTCGTTTGAGAAGAAGAATGAGGCCTCCTACATCTCCCTGCTGGATCTGCAGCGGGTGATGCAGCGGGTGCTCAAGCGCAGCGGCCTGCCTGTGTGGCACACGCTGGGCTTCAACCCCCACATCTACATGACCTTTGCCTGCCCGCTTTCGCTGGGGCAGGAGAGCGAGTGCGAATGCGTGGATGTCAAGACCGAGGCTGAGAACCCGGACTTTGCCCAGTGGCAGACCGAACTGAATGCCATCATGCCCACCGGCATCCGCATCACCCATGTGGGCCCGGTGCAGATGAAGGCTGACCTCATCGCCTTTGCCTGCTACCAGATCACCTACCCGGCAGCGGCAGCGGCTGTGCTGGAACAGTACAACGCGTTGGAAAGCGCCCCGGTGGAAAAGCACAGCAAAAAGGGCAAAAAGATCGTGGAGCTCAAGGATCACATCCCGCAGGTGGAATATACCACCGCAGGGGATCGTGTCTGCATGGAGCTCTGCCTGCCTGCCGCACAGGAGCTGAACCTGAATTCCTCGCTGCTCACCGGCTTTCTGGAAGAAAAGTTCGGTCTGCCTGCAGCCAGCGCAGGCATCCTGCGCAAGCGCTTCCTGACGGCGGATCGGCAGCTCTTTGCCTGATTTCCCGGGCAAAGAATGCCTTTTGGGCAGAACAGAAAATTTTTGGGATTATTTTGGGCAAATCGCTTGATTTTACGGGCGTTTTGTGCTATCCTATTAAGGCGTTAGTGTCCGCTGATACCACAGCGGGGTTAATGACAATATCATTAAACGGGCGGTCCTCTGACGGCAAGGTGCCGTGCATGAACGTCTAAAAACAAATGGAGGATTCAAAAATGGACGCACTGAAGATTATTTCTGAAGGCAGCATCAAGGCTGAGAAGCCCCAGTTCAACGTTGGCGATACCGTTCGCGTTGACGTTCGCATCAAGGAAGGCGAGCGTGAGCGTATCCAGGCTTTCGAGGGCACCGTTATTGCTAAGAAGCACGGCGGCGTTGCAGAGACCTTTACCGTTCGCCGCGTTTCCTACGGTGTCGGCGTTGAGCGTGTCTTCCCCATCAACAGCCCCTTCGTTGAGAAGGTCACCGTTGTCCGCAAGGGCAAGGTTCGCCGCGCCAAGCTGTTCTATCTGCGTGGTCGTACCGGCAAGGCTGCTAAGGTCAAGAGCGATATTTGATGATCCCCGCGTAAAACCGGGAGAAAAGGGACAACTTGTTGTCCCTTTTTTCTTTATTCCAGGCCAGACAAGATTGTGAGGTGCATCGGGAAATGGAAAAGCATGCTTCAACACAGGAAACTGTGCGCGGACAGAATGTGTTTGAGTGGTACGAGGCGCTGATCTCCGCCGCGCTGGTGCTGGTGCTGGTATTCTCGCTGTTCTTCCGCATCATTCAGGTGGACGGCGAATCCATGGTGCCTACCTTGCAGAACGGCGATAAGCTGATCGTCTGGGGCGCAGGCTACGAACCCCAGCGGGGCGATGTGGTCATCGTGGACAGCTACACAGCCTACGGTAAGCCGCTGGTCAAGCGTGTCATTGCCAAGGGCGGCGATGTGGTGAACATTGATTATCAGGCGGGCACGGTCTCGGTGAACGGGGAAGTGCTGCAGGAAACTTATATCGCTGAACCGACCTATCTTGGCTATGACGTAACATTTCCGTACACGGTGCCGGAGGGCACGGTGTTTGTGATGGGCGATAACCGCAACGCCTCGCTGGACAGCCGCTCGTCCTATGTGGGCTGCATTGATGAACGCGATATTCTGGGCAAAGTGCTGCTCTGCTTTTTGCCCTTTTCGGATTTTGGGGTGGTAAAATGAACAACGATACCCGCTTTGCAAATCAATATAACATCCAATGGTTCCCAGGCCACATGACCAAGACCCTGCGGATGATGGAGACGGAGATCCAGCATGTGGATGCCAGTCTGGTGCTGCTGGATGCCCGCATCCCGCTTTCCAGCCTGAACCCCGAGGTGGAGCGCATTACGGCCCGCAAACCCAAGCTCTATGTGCTGAACAAGGCAGATCTGGCCGATCCTGCTGTGACAGAGGAGTGGATCAGATACTTCCGCGCCGCCGATGCAGGCTGCGTGGCCATCAGCGCCAAGCAGAAGGGCGGTACCAAGGCGGTGCAGACCGCCATTGAAAGGGAGCTGGCCTCGCTGCTGGAGCGCCGCCAGAACCGTGGTATGGGTGGTGCCAAAACTCAGGTGATGCTCTGCGGCATCCCCAACGTGGGCAAATCCACCTTCATCAACACCTTTGCAGGTTCTGCCCGTGCCAAGGCGGCCGACCGTCCCGGCGTGACCAAGGGCAAGCAGTGGGTCAGCACCGAAAAGTTTGACCTGCTGGATATGCCCGGCGTGCTCTGGAAAAAGTTTGATTCCAAGACCATTGCTTCTAATCTGGCCTTCATCGGCTCCATCAAGGATGATATTCTGGATGTGGAAGAACTGGCCATGAACCTGCTGGATGAGGTGCGCCGCAATTACCCCGATCTCGTGGCCCAGCGCTACAAGCTGGATGCAGAGACGCTGGCTCTGCCGCCCTACGAACTGCTGGAAGCCATCGGCCGCAAGCGCGGTCTGCTGGTGCGCGGCGGCGAGGTGAACACCGAGCGCTGTGCCATCATGCTGGTGGACGAGTTCCGCGCCTGCAAGTGGGGCCGCATCTCTCTGGAGCGCCCGCCCCAGCGGGATGATCTGGCGGATTTTGCCGAGGAGGACGACGAATGAAACGGCGTTCTGACGAGGAGATCTCTACCCCTCTGTACGAGTATGATGCCGCCATCCGTGCGCAGTACGGTTTTTTTGCCGGTGTGGACGAAGCAGGCCGCGGCCCGTTGTGCGGCCCGGTCGTTGTGGCGGCCTGTATCCTTGACCCGGAGAAGCCGGTGTACGGCATCAACGACTCCAAGAAGCTGACCGAGAAAAAACGGGAAGCCCTCTTTGATGAGATCCGTGACAAGGCGCTGGCCTATAAGATCGTCTTTGTAGGCCCGGAGATCATCGACCGGGATAATATCCTGAACGCCACCATGAGCGGCATGAAGCAGGCTGCGGAAGGGCTGGACATTGTGCCGAACCTCGTGCTGGTGGACGGCAACCGTGTCCCGGCTGCGCTGGAGATCCCCGCCCAGCCGGTGGTCAAGGGCGATGCCACCAGCGCCAGCATCGGCGCGGCATCGATCCTGGCAAAGGTCAGCCGTGACCGCTATATGATGGAGCTGGACAAGCAGTACCCGCAGTATCAGCTGGCAAAACACAAAGGTTACCCGACCAAGCTCCATTATGAGCTGATCGACCAGTACGGGATCCAGCCCTTCTACCGCCGCAGCTTCCTGAAAAAGCAGGGCTATTGGCCGGAGGGCAAGTGATGGATCGGGCCGAGACCGGCCGCACCGGCGAGGCTGTGGCTGCGCGGTATTACCAGAAGCAGGGATGTGAGCTGGTAGCCCACAACTACCGCACCCGGATGGGGGAAATCGACCTCATCCTGCGGGAGCCGGACGGCACACTGGTGCTCTGTGAGGTCAAGACCCGCAGCCCCGACCCGCTGGCCGCACCTGCTGCGGCCGTGACCCCTGCCAAGCAGCGCAGGCTCATCCGCACCGCGGAATATTATCTCCAGCACACCGGACAGAGTGATGAACCGGTTCGTTTTGACGTTGCCGAAGTGACCCCTCTTGACAGCGGGCGCTGGATGGTACATATTATAAAGGGTGCATTTACCGCGTAATGCGGGGTGCATTGGTGGGAAAAGGCAGAAAACGGCTTTTGCCGCTGCCGCAAACATGGGGCCAATGCGGGCCCCGCTGGCAAAAAGGAGCGACGACAATGCAGTTTTTCAGCACGAGAGATCATAACCGCGTGGTAAGTGCCTCTCAGGCCATTGCACAGGGCCTGTCGGATGAGGGCGGTCTGTTTGTTCCGCAGAGCTTCCCGCAGGTGGATGTCAAGGCGATCTGTGCGCTGGATTACCCCGAGATGGCTGCTGCCATCGTGGGGCAGTATCTGACTGATTATTCGCAGGAGTTCCTGCAGGAGGCCGCCAAGGCCACCTATGGTGCGGCCTTTGGCGGAAAGGCGGGCTACCTGGCCCCTGTTTCGGATGAGGTGTACTCTCTGGAACTGTGGCACGGCCCGACCTGCGCCTTCAAGGATTACGCCCTGCAGCTGATGCCGAAGCTGCTGGTGGAGGCAAAGAAAAATCTTGACCGCACCGAGAAAACACTGATCCTGGTGGCGACCAGCGGCGATACCGGCAAGGCCGCGCTGGATGGCTACCACGATATCCCGGGTGTGGAGATCGCGGTGTTCTTCCCCACGGGCGGCACCAGTGAGATCCAGCGCCTGCAGATGGTGACCCAGGAAGGCGAAAATGTGGCGGTCTACGCTGTGCGCGGCAACTTCGATGATGCCCAGACCGGCGTGAAGAAGGTCTTTGGCGACCCGGCCATTGCTGCCGAGCTGGCAAAGCGGAACATCCGCCTGTCCAGTGCAAACTCCATCAACTGGGGCCGTCTGGTGCCGCAGATCGTTTACTACTTTGCCGCCTACGCCCAGCTGCTCAAGGCAGGGAAGGTGCGCTTTGGTGACAAGGTGGACTTCTGTGTGCCTACGGGCAATTTTGGCGATATTCTGGCGGGCTACTATGCAAAGCAGATGGGCCTGCCGGTGGGCCGACTGATCTGCGCTTCCAATGAGAACAACGTCCTGACCGATTTCCTGACCACCGGTACTTATACTGCCAAGCGGGAATTCTTCAAGACCACTTCTCCCAGCATGGATATTCTGGTGTCCTCCAATCTGGAGCGCCTGCTCTATCACGTCACCGGCAGCGATGCCGAGGTGGCGGGCCTGATGAAGAGCCTGTCTGAAACCGGCAGCTATACCGTCCGGCCCGAGACGCTGGCCGCCATTCAGGAAAGCTTTGGCTGCGGCTGGAGCAGCGAGGAAGAGGTGGCAGGGGAGATCCGTGCCCGCTATGAGCAGGATGGCTATCTCTGCGATACCCACACCGCTGTGGCCTTCCATGTGGCGGGCTGTCACAAGCGCGAGGGTGTGCCCATGGTGGTGCTGTCCACTGCCTCCCCCTACAAGTTCCCCCGCAGCGTGCTGGAGGCTCTGGGCCACACTGCCCCGCAGAACGACTTTGAGGCCATGCAGGAGCTGGAAGCAGCCACCGGCCGCACTGCACCCGCAAGCCTTGCTGCCCTGCGGCAGAAGGCGGAGCGGTTCAATACCGTCATCGACCCGGAGCAGATCGCGCAGGTGGCGCTGAGCTATCAGGAATAAACCTTGTCCTGCCGGACTTAGAACAGGAGAAAAATGAATGGCACTTTATGTGCTTGGCGATACCCATCTTTCACTGGGCGCTTCCAAACCCATGGATGTTTTTCCGGGGTGGAACGGCTATGTGGAGCGGCTGGAGCGCAACTGGCGCAAGCTGATCAAACCTGAGGACACCATCGTGCTGGCGGGGGATATCAGCTGGGCCATGCGCCTGAACGATACGCGCAGGGATTTTGCGTTTTTACAGGAGCTTCCCGGCCAGAAGCTGATCATGAAGGGAAACCACGATTACTGGTGGACCACGGCCAACAAGATGAACGCTTACCTCAAGGCTGAGGGCTTTGACACCCTGCACATCCTGCACAACAACTCCTACTCTGTGGAGGGGTATGCGCTGTGCGGCACCCGGGGCTGGCTGTTCGATGTGGGAGAACCCCACGATGAAAAAGTGATGAACCGCGAGATCGGGCGCTTAAAAATGAGCCTGGATGCTGCGGAACCGGGGTTGGAGAAGCTGGTGTTCCTGCATTACCCGCCGGTCTACACCGGCACCAGCGCCCCTGAGATCGTGGCCACCTTGAAGGCCTACGGCATCACCCGCTGTTACTACGGCCACCTGCACGGAAACGCCATCCGGTACGCGGTGCAGGGCGATGTGGACGGCATCCAGTATAAGCTTGTCAGTGCCGATGGCCTGCGTTTCTGCCCCTACCGCATCAATTAAAGGCGGGAAGTGTGGGCAAAAAGAACAAAAAGTCAAAATTTGGTCTGGCAATTGTGTCTGGAACGTGCTATAATAAGTTTTGACGCGATTGTTGCACCCAATTGAGCGCGCGCGTCCCCGCATTTCGCAAACAGAAGATACAGGACGCGGTGCGCGGTTGCAGGAGACAGGGAAGAAAACCTGTCCCCAACGCAATAGAATTTTTGAGTGGAGGATACACAAAATGAATTTCATCAAGTGCGAAAAGCTCGAGAAGAGCATGGCAGAGCTGCAGTTCTCCATCGACGCTGAGGCCTTTAAGGGCGCAGTGGCCGATGTCTTCAAGAAGGAGGGCAAGAAGTACTCCGTGCCCGGCTTCCGCAAGGGCAAGGCTCCCCGTTCTCTGATCGAGAAGATGTACGGCGCTGATGTCTTTACCTATGATGCCATCAATGAGCTGTTCCCCGCTGCTTACGAGGCAGCTGTGAAGGAAGCCGGCATCGAGCCTGTTGGCCGTCCCGAGGTTTCTGTGGATGCTGCCAGCGAGACCGAGGGCGTGACCCTGACCGTCAAGGTCGCTGTGATGCCCGAAGTCAAGGTCGGCAACTACAACGGTCTGACCGTTGAGAAGACTGTCCATACTGTTACCGACGAGGCCGTTGATGCAGAGCTGAAGCGCGTGCAGGAGCGCAACGCCCGTGAGCTGACCCGCGAGGGTGCTGCTGAGAATGGCGATATCGCTGATATCGACTTCGAGGGCTTTGTGGATGGTGTCGCTTTTGAGGGCGGCAAGGCTGAGCACTACAACCTGACCCTGGGCAGCGGCTCTTTCATCCCTGGCTTCGAGGATCAGATCGTTGGCCACTCCGCCGGTGAGGAGTTTGACGTGAACGTCACCTTCCCCGAGGAGTATCAGGCTGCCGAGCTGGCTGGCAAGGCTGCTGTCTTTAAGATCAAGCTGCACGAGGTCAAGTACAAGGAGCTGCCCGCTCTGGATGACGAGCTGGCTAAGGACTGCTCCGAGTACGACACTCTGGAAGAGTTCAAGGAGTCCATCCGCAAGAACAACCAGGAGCAGCTGGACAAGCAGGATGACCTGGCTGTTGAGAACGCTCTGGTCGATCAGGTCATCGAGAGCATGGAGGCTGAGATCCCCCAGGCTATGTACGATACCCGTATGGACGAGATGGTCAATGACTTCGCCTTCCGTGTGGAGCAGCAGGGTCTGCGCCTGGAAGACTACCTGAAGTATATGGGCCAGACCATGGATCAGTTCCGTGCTTCCTTCATGCCTCAGGCTGAGAAGCAGGTCAAGATCCGCCTGGCTCTGGAGGCTGTTGCCGCTGCTGAGAACATCGAGGCTTCCGAGGAGGATGTCTCCGCTGAGATCAAGCGCATCGCTGACCAGTACAAGATGGAAGAGGACAAGGTCCGTGAGCTGGTCAACGTTGACGACCTGAAGAAGGATCTGGCAATCAACAAGGCCATCGACTTCATCAAGAGCCACGCCAACATCGTAGAGAAGGCCGCTGAGGCTGAAAAGACCGAGGACGCTGAATAATCCAGCTGCCAAGGCCGCAATTTGCAGGAAACGCTGTTTGAAGCGTACCCTGTAAACAAAGGTTGTTAAAATTGACCGATACGGCCCTGTTTCTTTTGCCGTATCGGTCAATTTTGCAAATAGAATCATTTTTCGTATCAGGAGGCGAACTTTATGAGTTTTGTTCCTTACGTTGTCGAACAGTCGGCACATGGTGAGCGTTCCTATGATATCTTCTCCCGTCTGCTGAATGACCGCATCATCGTTCTGAGCGAGGATGTCAACGACACCTCCGCAAGCCTTGTGGTGGCGCAGCTGCTGTACCTGGAAGGGCAGGACCCGGACAAGGATATCAGCCTGTATATCAACAGCCCCGGTGGCTCTATCAGCGCAGGCATGGCCATCCACGATACCATGCAGTATATCAAGTGTGATGTCTCCACCATCTGCATGGGCATGGCCGCTTCCATGGGTGCCTTCCTGCTGGCAAGCGGCACCAAGGGCAAGCGCTTTGCTCTGCCTAACTCCGAGATCCTGATCCATCAGCCGCTGATCGGCGGTCAGGGCGGCGGCCTTTCCGGCCAGACCACTGATATCAAGATCCACGCCGAGCACATGGTGTATATCCGCGATAAGATGAACCACATGCTCAGCGAATACACCGGCCAGCCGCTGGAGAAGATCCAGCTGGACACCGAGCGCGACAACTATATGACCGCGCTGGAAGCCAAGGAATACGGCCTGATCGATGAGGTCATCGCCCACCGCTGAAACTGAAAGGCGCGGGGGAGAGCCCTGCGCGCAAAGACCCAGAATAAGGAATAACAGTTATGGCAAACAACAATTCCGGCAAAAATGAAAAAGACCTGGTGTGCAGCTTCTGCGGCAAGCATCAGGACGAAGTGGAACGGATGATCATCGGCCCCGGTGTCAACATCTGCAGCGAGTGCATCGGCCTGTGCCATGATCTGCTCTCGGATCAGCCGGAGCACCCGGAAGCAAACGGCCGCCCGGGCCGCGGCGCAAGCCGTACCCGGATGCAGGCTGTGGATGATCTGGATATCAATATCCTGACCCCGGCTGAGATCAAGAACGGGCTGGACCAGTATGTCATTGGTCAGGATGAGGCCAAGCGTGTGCTGGCGGTCTCCGTTTACAACCATTATAAGCGCATCCTGAGCGGCAAAGGTGCGGATGTGGAACTGCAGAAGTCCAACGTTCTGCTGCTGGGCCCCTCCGGTGTCGGCAAGACTCTGCTGGCTCAGACCCTGGCCAAGATGCTGGGGGTGCCCTTCGCCATTGCGGATGCCACCACCCTGACTGAGGCGGGCTATGTGGGTGAGGATGTGGAGAACATCCTGCTCAAGCTGCTTCAGGCGGCGGATTTTGATGTGCAGAAGGCACAGGTGGGTATCATCTACATCGATGAGATCGACAAGATCACCCGCAAGAGCGAGAATCCCTCCATCACCCGTGATGTGGGCGGCGAGGGTGTGCAGCAGGCGCTGCTGAAAATCCTGGAGGGCACCGTGAGCAACGTGCCGCCCAACGGCGGCCGCAAGCACCCCCAGCAGGAGTTTATCCAGATCGATACCACCAACATCCTGTTCATCTGCGGCGGTGCCTTTGATGGCCTGGATAAATACATCCTGCGCCGCACTGATCGCTCTGCACTGGGCTTCGGCAGCAGCCTGAAGGACAACTCCGAGGATGCCCAGCGTGCCCTGCTGCGCAAGGTGGAGCCTCACGATCTGGTCAAGTTTGGCCTGATCCCTGAGCTGATCGGCCGTCTGCCGGTCATCACTGTGCTGGACGATCTGGACGAGGACGCACTGGTGCGTGTGCTCAAGGAGCCCCGCAACAGCCTGGTCAAGCAGTACAAGGAGCTGCTGAGCATGGACAGTGTAGAGCTGGAGTTCACCGACGAGGCCCTCCACGCGATCGCCCGCAAGACCATTGAGCGCAAGACCGGTGCCCGCGGTCTGCGCAGCGTGATGGAAGGCATCCTGCTGCCTGTCATGTATGATGTGCCCAATGACCCCACCATCATCCGTGTCACCATCGACAAGGACACCGTGGAGGGCGGCGAGGCCCATCTGGAATACGGCGCTGTGCGCAAACGGTATAAGAACCAGACCTCCCTGAGTTGATATCTGCACTCTGCAGACAGCAGGGAAGGGATGCCCTGCCAAATGCTTCGGCTTTGGCGGGGCTTTTTTTGTAATTTGCTTGTTTCGCGCCCGGAGTTGCGGTATAATATTAAAAGTCTGGATGACTGTGGTGGGAGAACTCTCTGGCAGGAACTCCTGAAACACCCGGCATCGGATACTGTGGGAAATTGGAAGTACGATAAAGGAGTGTGTTTTTCAATGGCAAACTATCTTGAGATGAATCGTGAGGAGCTCACTGCCGAAAAGGCAAAACTGAATGAGCAGTACAAAAAGTTTCTGGCCATGAACCTGAAGCTGAACATGGCCCGTGGCAAGCCCGGCCCTCACCAGATGGATCTGGCAATGGGTCTGCTGCAGATGAACGATTACACCACCGACGCAGGCACCGATGCCCGCAACTATGGTGATCTGGAGGGCCTGCACGAGGCTCGCGTTCTGTTTGCGGATGTGTTCGGTGTCAAGCCTGAGGAAGTGTTCGTGGGCGGCAACTCCAGCCTGCAGCTGATGTACAACCTCATCAACATTGGCTATGTGTTCGGCTTCCCTGAGTCTCCCTGCCCCTGGTCTCAGGTGGAAAAGCGCAAGTTCCTCTGCCCGGTGCCCGGCTATGACCGCCACTTTGCCATCACTGAGGAGTACGGCTTTGAGCTGATCAGCGTGCCCATGACCCCCAATGGCCCCGATATGGACATTGTGGAGAAGCTGGTGGCCGAGGATGACACCATCAAGGGCATCTGGTGCGTGCCCCAGTATTCCAACCCGGATGGTTATACTTACAGCGATGAGACCATTGACCGGATGGCCAAGATGAAGACCGCTGCTCCTGATTTCAAGATCTTCTGGGATGAGGCTTATATCGTCCACCACCTGACCGAGGAGATCATCGAGACCCCTGTTCTGTTGAACGAGAGCAAGAAGTACGGCACGGAGAACCGTGTGTTCATGTTCACCTCCACCAGCAAGATCACCTTCCCCGGTGCAGGTGTTTCCGCCATTGCATGCAGCGTGGACTCCATGAAGTATATCTGCAAGCGCTTCTCCGTGATGATCATCAGCTATGATAAGATGAACCAGTTGCGCCATGTCCGCTTCCTGAAGAACAAAGAGGGTGTGCTGGCCCACATGGCAAAGCACCGCCGCCGCCTGATCCCCTGCTTTGATGCCGTCAAGACGGCCTTTTCCGAGGAGCTGACCCCCTGCGGCGACATCGCCCACTGGACGAACCCCAAGGGCGGTTACTTCATCAGCCTGTACGTTATGCCAGGCTGCGCCAAGCGTGTGGCCCAGCTGTGCAAGGAGTGCGGTCTGACCCTGACCGGTGCCGGTTCCGCCTATCCTTACCACAAGGACCCGCAGGATTCTCACCTGCGTATCGCGCCCACCTATCCCAGCCTGGACGAGGTGGAGACCGCATCTGATCTGCTCTGCGTCTGCGTAAAGCTGGCAGTCATCGAAAAGCTGCTGGCCGAAAAGGCAGAGTAAGCGTTTTATTCTGCAAAAAATCTCCTCCGTGCAGAGGTTTTTCTGCGCGGCGGAGGTTTATTATATTTTGGAGGTTTCCTGTTTCTTATGAAGACGAAAGGCAAAGCATGGCAGCTTGTTGTCACAGTGCTCCTGATCGCCGCGTTTGTCTACACGGCATTCTTTGGTGTGGCAGTCAAGTACGGTGATGTGACCAAGACATACATCAAGGGAGCGCAGGATATCCGCTTTGGCGTGGATATCAAGGGCGGTGTCAACGTAACGTTTGCCCCCTCGGACAACTACGATGCCACCGATGATCAGCTGGACGCTGCCCAGCTGGTCATCGAGAATCGTCTGGTCGGCCTGAACGTGACCGACTACGAGCTGTATGTGGATTATGACTCCGACCGCCTGATCCTGGAGTTTCCGTGGCAGTCCGGTGAGACCGATTTTGACCCCGAAGCCGCCATTGAAGAGATCGGCAGCACCGCCTACCTGACCTTCCGCAAGGGGAGCAGTGCAGACGGCGAACTGATCCTGGACGGCTCCATGGTCGAGAGCGCAGCTGCTCAGTACGGCCCGGTGAGCGGCAGTACATCCGAATATTATGTGGCCCTCAAGTTCAACGACGAGGGTGCCAAGGCCTTCGGGGATGCCACCACGGAGCTCTACCAGAGCAGTGGAACCATCAGCATCTGGCTGGATGATCAGAACGTGAGCACGGCAACGGTCAATGCGGCCATCACCGATGGTGCCGCCATCATCACCAGTTCCGCGTCCAATCCCTTCACGCAGGAGGACGTGGTCAAGATGGCCCGCCAGATCAATTCCGGTGCACTGCCTTTTGCCCTGACTGTGGACAGCTATTCCACTGTCAGCCCCAGCCTGGGCGAGAACAGCCTGAGCGCCATGGTGCTGGCCGGACTCATTGCCTATGCCCTCATCGTGGTGCTGATGACTCTGCTGTACCGTCTGCCCGGCTTCCTGGCCTGCATTGCACTGGCCGGTCAGGTGGCGGCAACGCTGGCCTTCGTCTCCGGCTACTTCCCGGTGTTTGAGAGCTTTACCCTGACTTTGCCCGGCATCGCAGGTATCATCCTGGCCATTGGTATGGGTGTGGATGCCAATGTCATCACCGCCGAGCGCATCAAGGAGGAGCTGAACAACGGCAAATCTCTGGATGGCGCGCTCAAGAGCGGCTTTGCCCGCGGCCTGACCCCCATCATTGATGGCAACGTGACTATTGTCATTGTGGCGATCGTGCTGATGGGTGCCTTCGGCCCCTCGGATGGCCTGTTCGCCAAGGCCCTGCACTTCGTGTTCTTCGCCTTTGGGCCCTCCACCGCAGGCACCATCTACGCCTTTGGCTACACGCTGCTGACCGGCGTTCTGCTGAACTTTGTGTTCGGCGTGTTTGCCACCCGTGTGATGATCCGCGGTGCAGCCTCCATCAAGGCCCTGCGGAATCCCTGGCTCTATGGTGCTGTCAAGCCCGGCAAGGAAGTCAAGGAAAAGAAGCCCATCGACTTTGTGGGCCTGCGCAAGCGCTTCCTGACCATCTCCACCTGCCTGATGGCGGCCATCATCCTGTGTGCTGCAGTGTTCGGTGTCCGGCTGGATACGGAGTTTACGGGCGGTGCCATGATCACCCTGAGCTATCAGGGTGAGATCAGCACCTCCGAAGTTCAGAAGACCGCTTCCACTGCACTGGAAAACAACGGCCTGACCCTGCAGACCGGCGAGAATGTCGCCACCGGGGAGCAGACCCTGAAGATCTCCATGCCCGGCAACGAGACCGTGACCACTGATCAGGTGGAGAATCTGCTGACCTCCCTGAACGAACAGTACCCGGACAATGCCTTTGCCCAGCTGTCCCTGAGCAATGTCAGCGCTGCCATGGGCACCAAGTTCCTGCAGAAGAGTCTGGTTGCTGTGGTGTTCTCCCTGCTGCTCATCCTGCTGTATATCGGCTTCCGTTTCAAGAAGATCGGCGGCATGACCGGTGGCCTGATGGCTGTGCTGGCCCTGTTGAACGACCTGATGGTGGTGTTTGGTACCTTTGTGCTGCTGCGCACCCCGCTGGACGGCAACTTTATTGCCGCCATGCTGACCATTCTGGGCTACTCGATCAACGATACGGTTGTGGTCTATGACCGCATCCGCGAGAACCGCGCCCTGATGGGGAAAAAGACCCCGTTCGAGGGGCTGGTCAACCACTCGGTCAACCAGTCTGCCCGCCGTACCAT
Organism: Faecalibacterium sp. Marseille-Q4137; assembly: GCF_017377535.1. Taxonomy (NCBI): domain Bacteria; kingdom Bacillati; phylum Bacillota; class Clostridia; order Eubacteriales; family Oscillospiraceae; genus Faecalibacterium; species Faecalibacterium sp. Marseille-Q4137. Next base: position 150,486 of record NZ_JAFREK010000001.1, on the reverse strand, counting down.
CATCACTACGGTGACCACTGTAATGGCACTGGGTGTGATGTGCGTGGTCTCCAAGCTGTACGGTCTGGACAGCATCTTTACCTTTGCCTTCCCGCTGATGATGGGTATGCTGAGCGGCGTGTATACCTCGCTCTGTGTTTCCACCTCCGCCTGGGTGCTGTGGAACGACCGCAAGAGCAAAAAGGCTGAAACCAAAAAAGCCTGACCGTGTTTTGCCCGACAGGCCAAGAACCAACATCAGGAGGAACGATTTATGAAATGTCCCTATTGCGGCGATGAGGAATCCAAGGTCATCGATTCCCGCCCGACCGAAGACGGTGAGCGGATCCGCCGCCGCCGCGAGTGTCTGCGCTGCCGCATGCGGTTTACGACCTATGAAGTGGTGGAGACCGTCCCGCTGATCGTCATCAAAAAGGATAACTCCCGTGAGCCTTTTGATCGTCAGAAGCTGCTCAATGCAATGCTGCGGGCCTGCGCCAAGCGCCCGGTGAGCTACGATGCACTGGAACGGGCTGTCAGCAGCATTGAGCAAAGCCTGATGAGCTCCTATGACCGCGAGGTGTCCAGTGTACGCATTGGTGAGCTGACCATGCAGGAACTGAAAAAGATCGATGAAGTGGCCTATGTTCGCTTTGCTTCGGTCTACCAGCAGTTTGCCGATGTCGAGAGCTTTTTCACGGAGCTGAAAAAACTGATGGGCGACCGGAAAGAGAAAAACTAAGGTTCCAGCGTTAAAAGCCAGACTTTTTCGTGAACTTCACGAGAAAGCCTGGCTTTTTGTTGTGCTCACCTCAACTGTTCAGCTCAGTACAAATACCCTCAAAGAATACGATGGGAGAGCCAGGCCAGGGTCTCTACCTGAACCTGCGCCCGGCGCAGTTCCCCGAAGGCTTCCTCGGGTGCATTCAGTTCCAGGTGGCCATCGGCGGCGCGCAGGGCGGCTTCCAGCTCCGTGAAGTCCTGCGTGCGGAGCAGGTGGTTCATGCCCTCCCGCATGGTGTCGCAGAGCTCGGCTCCTTCGGCCAGTGCTTGCCGCGCACCGGTCAGATCGCTGTTCCGGATATCCTCCATAGCGGTGTCGATGTCATCGGAGATATCCTCGGCGAATTGCTGTACCCGGAAGCTGCTGTAAAAGGCTGCCGCCAGCAGCAGGACTACGATGCCAATGCAGACATAAATACGTTTCATGCCGCACCCCCTTGCCGGAGCCCCGCCGTTTGACGAGGCTCCTTTTTCAGCAGAAAATAATCCTCGGTATCGTTGCCCGCCAGGATCAGGATCTCTTCCAGAAGCAGGCTGTTGGCCTGTGCGGTGCGTTCCAGCCAGGCAGCATCCTTGCCGCAGGTGGTCAGGTTTTCGGCAAGCACCTGACCATCCAGCACAAAGGGGATGGTGGCCTGTGCCCGCTGTACCCTTGCCCCAAGGTCGGCGAGGGTGGCCGGCTCCTTTTCCGGACGCAGAGCCACCGAGAGACTGCCGTTGGTCTCCACGACCGCATAGGAGACATCCCGGGGGTCGAACACATCTTTGCCGCGCAGCGCCTCCATCAGATCGGCGGCAGTCAGCCGCAGGGTGCGCAGAGCGTTCTGATCGATCTCACCATTCAGGATGACGGTTTTGGGCCGCCCGGACATCAGGTTGAAAAAGCGCTGGCTCCTGAAGCTGAGGATCGATCCCAGCAGCTCCAGCGCTGCAATGAGAAAGAGGGGGATCAGGCTGGCTGTGACCGGTACTTCTTCAGATTCAATGGAGATGGAAGCCAGATTGGAGATGAGGATGGTGGATACCAATTCCTCAGGCTGCAGTTCCCCCAGCTGACGTTTTCCCATCAGCCGCATGGCAAACAGGACGCAGAGATAGATCAGGATGGTACGGAAGATCAAGAGTTTCAAACCGGAACACCTCCCAGCGTATAACCGCCGCCCCGGCGGACAAGCTACCAGAAAGGGGGCGGCAAAATGGAACAGCTTTCCAGCCATCTGGCGGCAAATCTTGCGGAGCTCAACGCTAGGTTTGGCCAATCGGCAGATTTTTATGCGAAGGAGCTTGAGCTTTACCACTGCAAAGGAGCCATCGTTCTGTTTGATGGAATGGCCAGCCTGAAAGGGCTGTGGCAGCTGCTGCTGGATGCCGCCAGCCGCCGCACACCGCCCGGCCCGGCAGAACAGCTGACCGGGGAACAGGTGTTTGCATTGCTGTTTGAGCACTCCGCACTGCCCGCAGAGCCTGACCCTGTGGAGGACTGGGAGGCCCTGATCCGGCGGCTGACGGCGGGCATGGCAGTGCTTTTGCTGGACGGATGCGCAAAAGGTATCGCCTTTTCGGTGCAGAGCCTGAACGCCCGCTCGGTGGATGAACCGGCAGGGGAGGGAAATCTCCGCGGCTCCCGGGAAGGCTTTGCGGATCTGCTCCGGGTGAATATCAGCCTGCTGCGGCGGTGCTTCCGCAATGATGCTCTGGTCATTGAGATCGGTCAAGCCGATTGTGAGATGAAAACGGAGTATGCTCTCTGTTACTGCCGGGATACGGCAGACCCAAAAGCAGTGCAAAAGGTGCGGCAGACTTTGCAGCGGGCCAGGCCGCAGCTGCTTTTGGATTCCAGCTACTTTGTGCCATGGCTCTTTCCCTGTAAGATCCGCACATTTGCTCCTGTGCGCTATACCGAACGGCCTATTGTGGCAGCGGCAAAGCTGCGGGAGGGGAAATTCGTCATTCTGGTCAATGGCAGCCCCTCAGCGCTGATCCTGCCCACCCTGTTCTGCGAAAACTTTGAATGCCTGGATGACTATGCAGGAACGGCCTATTTTGCATCCTTTCTGCGGGTGCTGAAATATATCTCGTTCTACCTGAGCATTTTCCTGCCGGGCGTGTTCGTCTGCTGGGCGGTCTACCTGCCAGAACTCCTGCCGCCCCAGCTGCTGTTCAAAATCGAGGCCGCCGAGCAGGCTACGCCGCTGCCGTTGTTCGGAGAAATGCTGCTGGTGATCCTGATGTTGGAGATCATCCGGGAGGCTGGCCTGCGGATGCCCCAGACCCTGGGGCACTCTGTCAGCCTGATCGCGGCCCTCATCATCGGGGATGCCGCCATTGCCGCCGGACTGATGAGCACACCGGTCATCCTGACCGCCGCTGCCGCGTCCATTGCGGTGTTTGTCACGCCCTCGCTATATGAGGTGGCAACCGTTCTGCGGCTGGTGGTGCTGCTGGCAGCAGGGGTGGCTGGCCCGGTGGGACTTGCCGCCTGCGCACTGGGCGTGTTATTTGGGCTGACCCGGGTCTCGGCGCTGGGTGTGCCCTACCTGCGGGATGTCATCTTCCCAGAGGTGCCGCTCTCGCCGGACGGTGTGACCCGGCGCAGCTACCCAAAACTTTCCTGGCGGCCCTTTACCATTTGGCAAAAACGAGGTGGTTGAAGTTGGAACAATCCTGTTTCTCTGAAAAAACACTGACCCTGAGTGTGCTCACTGCAGAGTTCGCTCGGTGTGTGTTACAGACGGGTGCGCCTGTAACAGCCCGCAGTTTTCTGCTGCGCGGCCTGCCCATGACACTGGCGCTGGTTCTGATCACCGCCCTGACAGCCGGGGCAGAGCTGCGTGCAGACAGTTGTTTTTCGGGTGCAGACTTGCGTTCCCGGGTGGTCTGCGGAGGGCTGGGACTCTGGTTTGTCTGGGAGGCTGTGGAGACCTTCCGTCAGGCGCAGGAGCTTTGCTGGGAGAATTTTTCTTCCATGGCCATGCTGGGGCTTCTCCCGCTGCTGCTCTGGGCAGGATGGAAGCTGGAACCTTCGGTACTGGTCCGCTGTGCGCCGATCCTGTGCTGGGCGGCGGCGCTGGCGGGCCTGCTCGGCCTGCTGGGACTAAATGGCCAGTTCCACTGGGAAAGTCTGATGATGCAAGCTGATGCTCAAACGATTATCCTGCCTCTGTATCCGGAATACTTCGCCCTACCGCTGTTCTGCCCGGCAAAGCAGGTGCGGTGCGCTGTCTGGCTTCCGGTGAAAGCTTTTATACTGGCTGGCAGCTTTGCGCTCTGCACGGAATTGGTGTTTGGGGCGGGGAATGCCCTGCCCGGCATCGAGCTTTTGCGGGCGGGCAGGCTGGGCAGCATCTCCCGGTTTGATGCCCTTGTGCTGCTGGTCTGGTTGGCAGCGGCAATGTTCCGGTTCTGCATGCTGGTGCAGGTGGTGCGTCAATTGGCCGGGCGGCTGTGGGGCAGGGCTACACCTGCGGAGGAAAACGCATGACGGGCCAACAGCGTGCCCTCCGGTGGCTGGCGGCAGGGGTGTTGGTGCTCTGGTGCGGGGTATTTTTGCGGGCAGAGAACACCGAAAAAAGCATGGTGCGTGCCCTGCTCCTGACTCCTCCCACAGTGGTGGCACAGAGTTGGACAGTGGGTCTGCTCTACCAGTTTCCGGAAGCCGCCGCCGATGCTTCTGATGCCGCCGCACAGGTGCAGCTCTGCACGGGACAGGGAAACACCCTGCAAACGGCTCTGACGGAAGCCGAGCGTGGCCTGCCCCGTAAAGCAAGCTACCGGCTGTGCGAGTATCTGCTTTTGAATGCCGAAACAACTTTAAAAACCATTCGACAGGCGGAGACCGTGTTGAAAGAGGAGCCGGTGCAGGGCTTATCTGCCCGGGTCCTCTGCATGGATCTTTCCGGAGAAGAACTGGCCGCAGCAGACGGAGAAAACGAACTGTTCCCGGAACAGCTTTTGCAGGTCGTGAAAGAAGCCGCACCGCAGGCTCCGCACCTATACGAGAGCCGGAACGCTCTTTTGGCCCCGGTACTCATCCTGACGGACGGTGCCATTGAAAACGCGGAGATAATGCTTCTGCTCACCGAAACAGGAAACACCCGGCTCACCCCGGCAGAGAGCCAGATGGCACAATTGCTGCTGGGTCAGAGCGGAGAACACACTTTTCCGCTGGGTAGCGGGCAGGTGACGTTCCGGCGCTGTGTAGTATCGGTGGAAGCTGTAGAAGATGGCTTTGCCGTGACCCTGACCGGCCAGCGCAGGGCGGGCACAGCTCTGCCCACAGCAGCACAGTGTGCGGCGCTGGAGCAGCTCTGCGTGCAGACCGTTCAGCGCTGCTGGGAAAACGGGTATGATCTGCTCTCTCTGGGAGCAGTTCGGGCGTTGAAGCAGGGAACAGGGCGAGAAGCGCTGACTACAAAAAACGCCTGCCCGCAGGTGCAGGCAGACGTGAGCTTTTTGCAGTTTTAGTGGGCGGTCTCAAAAACGACGGTGATGGTGGTGCCAACGTTCACTTCGCTTTCCAGCTTGATGCGGGCGTTGTGGATGCGGGCAATGTGTTTGACAATAGCCAGCCCCAGACCGGTGCCGCCGGTGGCCTTGCTCCGGCTCTTATCCACCCGGTAGAAGCGTTCGAACACGCTGGACTGCGCGTCTTTCGGAATGCCGATGCCGTTATCCTTGACGGTCAGGGTACAATGGCCGTCCCGGGTGCAGGAGGTGATGAGCTGGACCTTGCCGCCGGGTCGATTGTAGCGGATGGCGTTGTCGCACAGGTTCTGGCACAGCTCATCCAGCTGATCCCGGTTGCCAAGCACTCTGGCACTCTCGCCCAGATAGGTCAGGGAGATGAAGGAGCGCTGCGCGTTCAGTTTCTGACGTTCCACACAATCCTTGGCCACGTCCAGCAGATCGACCGCTTCCATGTCGGGCTGTGCATGGGTCTCGCTGACGCTGTCCAGGTGCGACAGCTGCAGGATATCGTTCACCAGCTGGATCATCCGGCTGGCTTCTACATGGATCTTCCGGCCAAATTCGGGCACATCGGCAGGTTTGGCAATGCCGGTCTCAATGAGCTCCGCATAGCCGGAAATACTGGTCAGTGGCGTTTTCAGCTCGTGGCTGACGTTGGCTGTGAAATCCTGCCGCATTTTCTCGTTGTTCTCCCGCAACAGCCGGTCAGAGTGGATGCTCTCGGCAAAGGGGATGAGTTCCCGGTAGGGAACGTTTTCCTGAATGTGCTCAAGGTCATCCGTCATTTTCAGAATGGGCTGGACAAGACTGCGGGTCAGCAGCCCGGCAATCAGCGCTGCGGCACCCATCATCAGGATGCAGCTCAGGATGATGGCGGGCAGGGCCGCGTCGTAGATCGACCAGATGGTCTCAGAATCCTGGGCCACACGCAGGATATCGCCGCCGGGCAGCAGCATGGCGTAATAGTAGGTCTCGTACCCCATGGTCTGGGAATCGCGGCAGTTACGGCCTACACCCTCTCGCATGGCCTGCTGGATCTCCGGGCGGGACAGGTGATTTTCCATCTGCTGGTCAGTGGCGGATTCAAACACCACACTGCCATCTGCTGCGATCAGGGTAATGCGCAGGTCTCCGTTGACGAACACGGAGAGCTGATCCGGAGAGGAAAGCTGCTCGTATCCGGCGGAAACCAGATCGGCCTGATGCTCCAGCGAGGTCCACGCCTGTTCCCGGAACGCTTTGTGAAAGACGAAGAGACAGAGCACGGCGGTGCAGACCAGACCGACGAAGCCCATGAAAAACAGCCGGTAACTGATTTTTTCTTCCATGCTCTGCGGTTTCATTCTTCCTCGCCCTCCTCATTGTCGGCCAGCTTGTAGCCGACCTTGCGCACGGTGCAGATATATCTGCCCGCATCCCCCAGCTTTTTGCGCAGGGTGCGGATGTGCATATCCACGGTGCGGCTTTCAACAGAAATATCGGTGCCCCATACCACCTGCAGAATGGTCTCGCGGGTCACGACAAGGTTCGTGTTCTCCAGCAGCAGGCGCAGCAGGCTGTATTCCTTGTAAGTCAGGTCAACATGGGTGCCATTTACAGTCACGCTGTGGCGGGCATTGTCCAGCAGGATCTCATGGAAGGCATAAACGTTCTGCTTTTCCTCGGGGGCAGAGCGGCGCAGGGCGGCCCGCACCCGGCTCAGAAATTCCATGATGCCAAAGGGCTTGGTGATGTAATCATCTGCACCGCAGTCCAGCCCGCGCACGGTATCCAGCTCGCTGGATTTTGCTGTAACCATGATGATGGGCAGTCGGCGCAGAGCAGGGGTATTGCGGAGCTTTTTCAGAATGGAGAAACCGTCCTCACCGGGCAGCATCACATCCAGAATGACCAGCTCAGGCTCTGCGGTGCGCATGGCCTGCCAGAAAGGCTCAGAGGTTTCAAAGCTCTGTACCTCGTATCCGCTGGATTGCAGTGCATATTGCTCCAGCTCGCGGATGGCGGCATCGTCTTCTACAATGTAGATCATTTGTTGGGTTCCTCCTTTGCGTCTGCGGGTGCAGTGTCGCTGTCAGGGAAGAGATAACGCTCACGGTAACGATCCAGACGGCGCTGGAACTGTTCGCTTTCCTTGGTCTCGTTGCCGTAGCGCAGGTCGTTCAGATAAGCGTGGGTATCAAAGCTGTCCTGTGCCACCTCGATCTGGGCAACAGCCACATTGCTGCAGTGGTCGCAGACACGCTCGTAGTTGGTCAGAAGATCTTCCAGAACAAAACCATACTCAATGGAACAGCTGCCGGTCTGCAGGCGGGCCACATGGCGGGCCTTGATGGCACGCACCAGTTCATCCACAACGGTCTCCAGCGGCTCGACCTTGCCGGCCATGTGCAGATCGCCTTTGCGGAATGCGTCGGTGGTGCGGCTCAGCACATCCTGCACGGCCCCCTCCAGCACCTGCAGCTCCTCCTGTGCATCCTTGGAAAACGCAATACTCTTGGCGTGGATCTCTTCGGCGGAGCTCAGAACATTTACAGAGTGATCGCTGATGCGCTCAAAATCGCTGATGGTGTGGAGCAGAGTGTTCACACTCTGGCTGTCGGCGTGGCTCATTTCACGGCTGGACAGCTTGACGAGATAGGTGCCCAGTGCATCCTCATATTTGTCCACCTTTTCCTCTTCCTCCCGCACCTTCTGGGCAAGGGAATCGTCCCACTTGTGGGTCAGGCTCATGGCCTGCACCACGCCCACACGGGCCAGCTCGGCCATGTCTGCAGTGGCGGCACGGGCACGTTCCACAGCCACGGCGGGAGTGTTCAGCAGGCGCTCATCCAGCAGAGCAAAGCTCTCTTTTTCGGCATCGTCCGGAATGGTGAGGATGGCCAGCTTTTCCAGCCCATTTGCAAAGGGCAGCAGAACAGCGGTGGCCGTCAGGTTGAAGATGGAGTGGACCACGGCAATGCCCCAGGCAGTGACCGTTTCAGTGACAAAGGCAAAGTCAAGCAACAGATTTGCACCATAGAAAACAGCCAGAAACAGGGTGACACCGATGATGTTGAAGTACAGGTGCACCATGGCGGCGCGGCGGGCATTTTTATTGGCACCCACAGAGGAGATCAACGCGGTGACGCAGGTGCCGATGTTCTGGCCCATGATGATGGGGATGGCACTGCCGTAGGTGATGACACCGGTGGCGCTCAGTGCCTGCAGAATACCAACGCTGGCGCTGGAGCTCTGGATGATGCCGGTGACAACGGCACCCACCAGAACGCCCAGCAGAGGATTGGAGAAGCGGATGAACAGGTTGGTGAACCATGCCTCATTCTGCAGGGGCAGCACAGCATTGGACATGGCGGTCATACCGGTCATCAGCACGGCAAAGCCGATGAGGATGGTGCCGACACCCCTGCGCTTTTCGCTTTTGCCCATGTACAGAAGAATGCCGATAAAGGCCAGCACCGGGCTGAAGGAGGTGGGCTTGAGCATATTGATCAGGAAGCTGTCGCCCTGCAGGCCGGAAAGGCTCAGGATCCAGCTGGTGACCGTGGTGCCCACATTGCTGCCCATGATAACGCCGATGGCCTGATGCAGCTCCATGATGCCGCTGTTGACAAAGCCGACCACCATAACGGTGGTGGCGCTGGAACTCTGGATCACGGCAGTGACGCACAGACCCAGGAAAAAGCCCTTGAGCGGGTTGTCAGTCAGTTTGCTCAGGATCTTTTGCAGCTGGCCGCCGGCCTGCTTTTCCAGCGCCTTGCCCATGATGTCCATACCGAACAGGAACAAGGCCAGGCCGCCCAGCAGGGAAAATACATTAAAAACAGTCATTTGAAGTTCCTCGCTTTGTTTGACACGTTTATTTGACGGAATGTTCTCCTGTTTATGAGTATAGAGCTTGAATGTAAAATCGGAAATCCAGAGAATGTAAAATGCGTGTAAAGTGAATGACTGTTTCCCGGTGCGGGGATGTACCATCTCTATTATAAATAGATATGAGGGAGGATGCAACGGGATGCAGGCTCCGGAATGAAGATTTTCCGGCAGAATCATTGTAATCCGAAACCATCTCGTTTATAATAAGGGAAAGAAAAAGCGTGCCCCGCAGCCGGTGTGCTGCCGGGCAGGGAGAGGAAACATTTGTGCAGGAGGAAGAACGATGGCGAATTTCAATGTTTCGCTGAAGAAGCTGACGGAAAAGGTCAGTCTGGATGTGGTCTACACCCCGAAAGGGCTGGAAGAGATCAATGTCGAGATTGCGGAGGTCAACCGCCCGGGCCTGTTCCTTGCCGGATACTATGATTACTTTGATAAACTCCGGCTGCAGATCCTGGGTCTGGCCGAAATGAACTTCCTTTCTGGTCTTTCTGCCGAGAAGCGGTACGAGCGGCTGGACCAGCTGTTCAGCCAGCAGCCCCCGGCTGTCATCGTCTGCCGCAGTGAGGAACTGGAACCATTTCCCGAGATGCTGGAACTGGCTCAGAAGCACGGGGTGGCCCTGCTCCGCTCCAACGAGCGCTCCAACGAGATGACCTGCACCCTGATGGGCAGTCTGATCAGCGTGCTGAATCTGGAGCTGGCACCCCGCATCACCCGCCACGGCGTGCTGGTGGAGGTGTATGGTGAAGGGATCCTGATCCTGGGCGACAGCGGCATCGGCAAGAGTGAGCTGGCCATTGAGCTGGTCAAGCGCGGCCACCGTCTGGTGGCGGACGACGCGGTGGAGCTGCGCAAGGTCTCCAACCGCCAGATCATGGGCACGGCCCCGGAGAACATCCGCCATTTTATCGAGCTGCGCGGCATCGGCATCGTCAATGTGGCCCGTGTGTTCGGCGTGGGTGCGGTCAAGGAGAGCGAGAGCCTGGACCTTGTGGTCCAGCTGGAAGCATGGGACCCCACCAAGAACTATCAGCGCACCGGACTGGAGAGCGAATATTACGAGATTTTGGGCGTGAACATCCCCAGCACCAGCATCCCGGTCTCCCCGGGACGCAATCTGGCTGTTGTGCTGGAAACCGCCGCCATCAACAACCGCCAGAAGCGGATGGGTTATAATGCCGCCAAGGAGCTGCTGATCCGTCTGGGTCTGGACGGCACCGTTGAATGAAGATTACAGATAAAGGAATCCTGTTTTATGGAACGATTGAAACAACTGCTGCAAGCGGAGGAGATCCGCTTTATCGAAAACGAATCCCTTGCTGCCCACTGCACCTTTAAAATCGGCGGCCCGGCGGATGTTTTTGTCCAGCCGGAGACGGAGGAACAGCTCTGCCGTGTGATCGCACTGTGCAAAGCGTGCGATGTGAAATATTACCTGCTGGGCAACGGCAGCAACATCCTGTTTGAGGATGCGGGCTACCGGGGCGTGGTCGTGGATACCACGGCTCTGAAAATGGGAATCGGTTTTCTGGAAAACGTCAGCCATCCGGGTGCAGAGCCGGGGGCGGTCTACGATGCAGTCATCGCAGGTGCGGGCTTGAAGCTTTCTGCTCTGTGTAAGGCGGCGCTGGACAGCAGCCTGACTGGCCTGGAATTTGCTTATGGCATCCCCGGCACAGTGGGTGGTGCAGTTTATATGAATGCCGGTGCCTACGGCGGAGAGATGAAGGATGTGCTGGTCTCTGTGACGTATCTGACCAGAGAAGGTGAGATCGTGACAGAAGATGCCGCAAACCTCGACCTCTCCTACCGGCACAGCATCTTTGAGGAAAACGGCGGCTGCATCCTGAGCGCAAAGTTCCACCTGAAGCATGGAGATTCGGCAGCCATCAAGGCCCGGATGGATGAGCTGATGCAGAAGCGCATCGATAAGCAGCCGCTGGATAAGCCCAGCGCCGGCAGCACCTTCAAGCGGCCGGTGGGAGCGTTTGCGGCTGCCCTCATCGACCAGTGCGGCCTGCGGGGCTATCGCCACGGCGGTGCTGCCGTCAGCGAGAAGCACTGCGGGTTTGTGGTGAATCTGGGCGGCGCGACCTGCGCTGATGTGCTGGCCCTGTGCGATGAGGTGCGGGCAGTCGTAAAGGAAAAGACCGGGTACGACCTGGAAAAGGAAATTCGAGTGGTCAAGGCATAAGAGGGAAAATGGTATGGATCTTCTGATCGTCAGCGGGCTTTCCGGTGCGGGAAAATCGGTTGCGATGAACGCACTGGAGGATATCGGCTTTTTTTGTATCGACAATGTTCCGGCAGAGCTTCTGCCCAGCATCACGGCGTTCTCCAAGGCAGGCGATAACCAGCTCAAGCGGGTAGCGCTCTCCATGGATGTGCGCGGCTGCCACACCAGCGAGCAGATCGAACAGGCGCTGCACCAGCTGGATGAGCAGGGCGTCGAGTACGAGATCTTATTCATTGATGCTCCGGACGATGTGCTGATGCGCCGTTACAGTGAGACCCGCCGCCGCCATCCCATCAGCATTGCCGAGGGAATCTCCACCCGGGAGGCGCTGGCAAAGGAACGACAGATCCTGCAGCCCTTCCGGGAACGGGCAGACTATACCATCAACACGGAGTTTCTCTCCACGGCCCAGAATAAGGAACGCATTTGTAATTTGTTTGCGCCAGATGGCGGGGCAAAGGCAGCAATGCGGCTCACCGTGATGTCCTTCGGCTTCAAGTTCGGCATCCCAGAGGATGCGAACCTGGTGCTGGATGTCCGCTGTCTGCCCAACCCTTTCTATATCCCGGAGCTCAAACATAAAACGGGGCTGGATGAGGAAGTGGTAGATTTTGTCATGGGCCACCCGGAGGCAAAGGAACTGCTGCGCCGGTACGAAGGTTTTCTGGAGTATGCGCTGCCCCTCTATGTCAAGGAGGGAAAAAGCCAGCTGACCATTGCAGTGGGCTGCACGGGCGGCAAGCACCGCTCTATTACCTTTGCGCGGAAGATCGCGGAATATTGCAAACAACTGGGCTATCAGACCGGCATTCAGCACCGTGATGCGGCGCGCTGACCCGGCAGAGCCCGTGAGAACAGAAATGAGAGTGACATGAGTTTTGCATCCCAGGCACGGGAAGAGATCGCACAGCGCAGTTTACAGCTGCAAAAGGATTGCTGTGTGCGGGCGGCAGCCTATGGCATCGCCTGCTTTGCCAAAGATTTTGATGCACGGGGCCTTGTGCTGCAGACTGAGCAGGAATTGACCGCCCGTGTGGCCGAACAGCTGTTTGCCCGCTGCGGCGTGCAGGGTACGGTGCTGGAAAAGCCCCGCCCCAGCGGTGTGGTATATGAGTTCGGCATCCGAGAGTCGGAGCAGGTGCGCCGGATGCACGAGCTGTTCGGCACCACGGGCAGCGAGACGAGCTTGCAGATCGACCCGGGGCTCATCCGGTGCCAGACCTGCGTGAGTGCCTATATCAGCACGGCGTTTCTGTGCGGCGGCACTGTGACGGACCCACAGAAGGAGTATAATCTGGAATTTCTGACCGGACGCACCAACCTTGCAAAGGATTTTGAGGCCCTGCTTGCTGAGCATGAATTTGCGCCCCACCGTACCCGCCGCAACGGCGTAAACCTGATTTACGTCAAAAGCAGCGCCAGCGTGGAGCGCATCCTTGCGTTTATGGGAGCGGCAGAAGCTTCAGCCCGGATGAATGCCCAGAAGGCAGTCAAGCAGCTGCGCAACCAGATCAACCGTCAGACCAACTGCGATACCGCAAATCTGGGCAAAACGGCCCGGGCCAATGCCCAGACCACCCGTGCAATCCGTTTTTTGCAGGAGCAGGGTGCGCTGGAAACACTGCCCGAGGTCTTGCAGCAGGCTGCGGCCATTCGAATGGAAAATCCGGACTTGTCCCTGACAGCTCTGTGTGCCTGCTTTGACCCGCCCGTGAGCAAATCGGGGCTTTCGCACCGGATGAAGAAGCTGGAAGCGCTGGCAGAAGATCTGCGCAGAAGATTGGAAGAAAACGTAGAAAAGGAGGAAACGAAATGATCGAACCCAGTGAGGGCAACAAGCAGGGAAGAGACTTCGTCCACCTCCATATCCATACAGAATACAGTCTGCTGGATGGTGCCTGCCGCATTGACCAGCTGATGGATCGGGTGAAGGAGTGCGGCCAGACTGCCATTGCCTGCACCGACCACGGTGTGATGTACGGCTGTGTGCAGTTCTACAAGGCGGCCAAAAAGGCGGGCATCAAGCCCATCATCGGCTGTGAGGTCTATGTGGCCACCCGCACCCGCTTTGATAAGGTGAACAAGATCGATGGCAACAATCATCTGATCCTGCTGTGCAAGAACGAGACGGGCTATAAAAACCTTGCCAAGCTGGTTTCTGCCGCCTTTATCGAGGGCTTCTACTCCAAGCCGCGTGTGGATAAGCAGCTGCTGGAGCAATACCACGAAGGCCTCATCTGCCTGTCTGCCTGCCTGGCGGGTGAGATCCCGCAGGCGATCCTGTCCGGCGATTACGAGCGCGCTAAGGCATCTGCCTTGTGGTATCGCGACCTCTTTGGTGAGGGCAATTACTACATTGAATTGCAGGATCACGGGCTGGAAGAGGATAACATTGTGCTGCCCCAGCTCATCAAGCTGGCACGGGAGACCGGCATCCCCATGGCAGCCACCAACGATTCCCACTACCTGCGCAAGGAGGATGCCAAGATGCAGGCGATCCTGCTCTGCATCCAAACCGGAAAAACCATGCAGGATGCCGACCGTATGGAGTTCCAGACTGACGAATTCTACGTTAAAACAACGGATGAGATGTACGATCTGTTTGCCATGGTGCCGGATGCCTGTGCCAACACACAGATCATTGCCGACCAGTGCAATTTTGATTTTGAGTTTGGTAACACCAAAATTCCGTATTATAAGGCCCCCGGCGGCATGGACAACCAGGCGTTCTTTGAAAAGCTCTGCTGGGAGGGTCTGGAGCGCCGCTACGGTTCCAATGTGCCGCAGGCCAACAAAGACCGCCTGAACTACGAGATCAGTGTCATCAAGACGATGGGCTATACCAACTATTACCTCATCGTCTGGGATTACGTCAACTATGCCAAGAGCCAGGGGATCCCGGTGGGCCCGGGCCGTGGCTCCGGTGCGGGCAGTATCGCAGCATACAGCGTGGGCATCACTGACATTGACCCCATCCGCTATAACCTGATCTTTGAGCGCTTCCTGAACCCGGAACGTGTCAGTATGCCCGATTTCGACGTGGACTTCTGCTACGAGCGCCGCCAGGAAGTAATCGACTACGTCAACCGCAAGTATGGCGCTGACCATGTAGCTCAGATCGTTACCTTTGGCACCATGGCTGCCCGCAATGCGATCCGCGATGTGGGCCGTGTGATGGGAATGCCGTATCAGGAAGTGGATGTAGTGGCAAAGCAGGTCCCGGCGGAGCTCAAAATGACCATCAAACATGCGTTGGAGGTCTCGCCAGAGCTCAGGCGGATGTATGAAACGGACCCGAAGGTGACGGAACTGCTCGACACTGCCATGAAGGTGGAGGGAATGCCCCGCCACGCTTCCACCCATGCGGCAGGCGTTGTCATTACCCCGGAACCAACGGATTATTATCTGCCCCTTGCCACCAACGATGGCCTGCCCGTGACCCAGTTCAACATGACGGAGATCGAGGAGCTGGGTCTGCTGAAGATGGACTTCCTCGGTCTGCGCACCCTGACGGTCATCCGGGATGCGGAGCTGGCCATCCAGAAAAAAGAACCGGATTTCTCCATCGCCAAACTGGATTATGACGACCCCGAGACCTACAAATTGCTCTCCCGGGGTGAGACCGAAGGCGTGTTCCAGCTTGAATCCTCAGGTATGAAGCAGGTGCTGGTGGGCCTGCAGCCGCAGAATTTGGAAGATGTCATCGCTCTGATCAGTCTGTACCGCCCCGGCCCGATGGATTCCATCCCGACCTACCTGCGCAACCGCCATGAACCGGACAAAATCAGCTATAAGACCCCGCAGCTGGCCCACATTCTGGATGTGACCAATGGCTGCATCGTCTATCAGGAACAGGTCATGCAGATCTTCCGGGAGCTGGCGGGCTTTTCGTTCGGGCAGGCAGATAATGTCCGCCGTGCCATGAGCAAGAAGAAACACGCTGTGATGGAGGCAGAGCGGGAACATTTTGTCCACGGCTGCACAGACCCCGGCAACGAGTGCCCGGGCTGTGTGGCAAACGGCATCTCGGAAAAGGTTGCAAACGAAATTTACGATGAGATGTCCAGCTTTGCATCCTACGCCTTCAACAAGAGCCATGCCGCCTGCTATGCCTATGTGGCGTTCCAGACAGCCTACCTTAAGTGCCATTACCCCAGCGAGTTTATGGCTGCTCTGCTGACCAGTGTTCTGGACAACACCGGCAAGGTCATCGAGTATTCCGGCGAGTGCGCCCGGCTGGGGATCAAGGTCCTGCCGCCGGATATCAATATCTCGGGCAGCGGCTTTACTGCAGAGGACAGTGGCCGGATCCGGTTTGGCCTGAACGCCGTAAAAAATGTCGGCACCCGGCTGATCGAGCGCTCCGTAGAGGAGCGGCAGGAAAAGCCTTATACCAGCCTGTACGATTTCTGCAAACGGATGCATGGCACCGAGCTGAACCGCCGCACTGTGGAAAGCCTCATCAAGGCCGGTGCCTTTGATAATCTCGGCTCCAACCGCCGCAGTCTGGTCGAAGCAACTGAGGGTGTGCTCAAGAGCATCGAGAGTGACAGCCGGAAGAATCTGGATGGTCAGATCGATCTCTTCTCGATGATGAGCGGCATGGACAATACGTCTGCCGCCGACAGCTATGAGATCAAGCCCTGCCCTGAGTATACCCATGCCGAGCTGCTCCAACAGGAGAAAGAGGTCAGCGGCCTGTACCTTTCCGGACATCCGCTGGATGCCTACCGGGAGCAGTCGGCTCAGTTTGCTACCCACACCATCAAAGCTCTGACCGGTGAGGATGCCAATGTGCCGGACAATAGCCATGTCCGCATCGTCTGCACCATTGTCAAAAGCAAAATGGTGACGACAAAGACCAACAGCATGATGGCCTATACCAGCGTAGAGGATCTGACCGGCACCATGGAGGTCATCGTGTTCCCGCGTACACTGGAAACATTCCGGGACGTGCTGCACGATAACGCGGTCGTGGTCATTGAGGGCCGCCTGTCTATCCGAGAGGATGAACCTGCCCGCCTGGTTGCCGAAAGCATTTCGCCCATTGAAGGCTACAACCCCGCCAGACCGCAGGCCAACCGCCCCAATCAGATGCGGGATGCAGCCCGGCGGCTCTACGTCCGGCTGCCCTCCCGCACCAGCCCGGAGTACGCCAAGGTGGTCAATTTGCTGGAGATTTTTGACGGTGATATGCCGGTGATCTTCTATCTGGAGGACACAAAACAGAAGCTGGCGGCTCCCCGCAGGCTGTATACGTCAGGTCATCCGCTTTTCTTTGAGGAACTGCAGCGCATCGTGGGCGAAAAGAATGTTGCAACAAAATGACATGCGCAGGAACGATTCGAACTTGGTGCAGGTGTGCCAAAAACGACACCAAGACGCACGGTTGTGAATTTTAATAAACTTTTAACGAAGTGCCAAAAAGGTATTGGATTCAAGCGGGAACTGTGTTATAATGTCTAAAGGCAAGTTTTGATCTGAGCAAGGCGATGGAGCCGGTGCCCAAAGAGAGAGGGTAAGTGCTCCATAGGTAAATGACGAAACAATTGGAGGGAATCTTTCCATGGAAAAGCAAATCAAAACGATTGGTGTGCTGACCAGCGGCGGCGACGCTCCCGGCATGAATGCTGCAGTTCGCGCCGTTGTCCGTGCAGGCCTGCATAAGGGCTTCCGTATGATCGGCATTCAGCGCGGCTACAATGGCCTGCTGGATGGCGAGTGCTTTGAAATGAACCTGCGCAGCGTTTCCAATATCATCTCTGCCGGTGGCACCATCCTGTATACGGCCCGCTGCCTGGAGTTCAAGACCAAGGAGGGTCAGGACAAGGGCGCTGCAAAGTGCCGTGAGCTGGGCATTGACGCACTGGTGGTCATCGGCGGCGACGGCTCCTACCGTGGCGCCCGTGAGCTGGCACACCGCGGCATTCCGATGATCGGTCTGCCCGGCACCATCGATAATGATATCGCCTGCACCGATTACACCATCGGCTACGATACTGCAATGAACACCGCCCTGGAAATGATCGACAAGCTGCGCGATACCACCCAGAGCCATGACCGCTGCAGCGTGGTCGAGGTCATGGGCCGCAATGCGGGTTACATCGCTCTGAACGTCGCCATTGCCTCCGGTGCCATGGCTGTGCTGCTGCCGGAGAAGGAATTCGATATGCAGCACGATATTCTGGATAAGATTACCGAGACGCAGCGCACCGGTAAGCGCCACTTCATTGTCATCGTTGCCGAGGGCATTGGCCACTCTCAGGAGATTGCCAACGAGATCCAGGCCCGTACCGGCATCGATACCCGCGCCACCATTCTGGGCCATGTCCAGCGCGGTGGCTCTCCCACTCTGCGTGACCGCGTGAATGCTTCCGCAATGGGCTATCACGCTGTCTGCCTGCTGGAGCAGGGTAAGTACAACCGCATCGTTGGTATGAAGGGTGAGCACCTTGTGGATTACCCCGTGGATGAGGCGCTTGAGATGACTAAGACGCTTGACCCCGTGCTTATTGACGTGTGCAACACCATTTCTATTTGAGAATAACAGACGTATCTACGTTTTATAATGCGTAAAATCAGCCCCCGGAGAGCCGTGAAACGTTCTCCGGGGGCTTTTGTGTCCCGCTTTAAAGCACTTTGGCACCGTTTGCGGTCAATTGAAGGTTGCGCCCAGCATATCCGCTGCCCCGCGGCACATCAGCATCCGCTGCAATCTAATTGCTGTAAAATCTATGTGCAAAAGTGGCTTCGCATTTTCATTTCTCTTTCCAGTAAATCGAATTCGTGCTACAATAGAATCGGACAAATCAAAGAGGGAGAATCTAACATGAAAATACAATCTGTTGCCATTTTGGGCGCTGGAGCGGTGGGCTCTTACATCATCTGGGGGCTTTCTAAAAAGGATAATATCCGTCTGGGTGTGATAGCGGAAGGCGACCGTGCCCGGCGGCTAAAAGAAAGCGGCTGCGCCATCAATGGAGCAGTTTACCGCCCGGAGGTCTGGACCCCGCAGGAAGCGCAGGGTGTAGACCTGTTGGTCGTTGCACTGAAATATGGCTCACTGCCCGGAGCTCTGGAAAGCATCAAGACCGCTGTCGGCAGCAATACCGTTGTGATGAGTCTGATGAACGGTGTGGACAGCGAAGAGCTGATCGCCGCACAGGTAGGTGCAGAGCATCTGCTGTATTCCTTCATTAAGGTTACATCTCACAAGGAAGCGGATGGTTACCATTTTGACCCGGATGCAACACTTGGCGTGATCTATGGCGAGCGATTTGCACCGTTTGAGAGTGAACGTGTCGAGGCAGTGCGGGAACTGTTCACGGATTCCTGGGTCAACTTCCGGGTCACGGAGCACATTCAGGAAGAGATGTGGAGCAAGTTCCGGCTGAACGTCTGCAACAATCTGCCGCAGGCGATTCTGGGAGCCGGTGTGGGCTGCTACCGTGACAGCGTCCACATGAAAGCCATCAGCGATGGCCTGCGCCGGGAACTGGAAGCCATTGCAACTGTACGGGGCATTGATCTGCGCATTGCAGATGCCGTCAGCCACGGATGCGCTGTTCCTGCCACGGCCCGTTATTCCACTCTGCAGGATCTGGATGCCGGACGGCATACAGAGATCGATATGTTCTCGGGAGCACTGATGCGGATGGGAAAGGAGCTTGGTATCCCCACGCCGTATAACGAGTACACCTACCACATGATCAAGGCCATGGAAGAGAAAAATGATGGCCTGTTCGATTATGATGGCACGGAGGAACCCACCTGGGCAAAATAAAGTGACTGTCTTGTTAGGATTCGACACGTTCACTCCCGAGCCACCGGCAGCACTTTTTGCTGTATTTTGTTTTTGAAATATGGTATAATTACAGTATTGGTATTGGGAAAAGGAGAGTAAACGAACGTGGAACTGGAACAGGCACGCAAACGCGCGGAAGAGCTGCGCGTGATCATTGAAAGGAACAACCGTTTATACTATGATCAGGATGCCCCGGAGCTGGAGGATTTTGAATATGACGCTTTGACCCGGGAACTGAAAGCACTGGAGGCAGAATTCCCGCAGCTGGTCACTGCGAATTCTCCGACCCAGAAAGTGGGCGGCACACCCAGCGGGCGCTTTGCCAAGGTGACGCATGCTGTAAAGATGGAAAGCCTGCTGGATGCGTTTTCCTACGACGAACTGCGTGATTTTGACCGCCGGGTACGGGAAGCCGGAATCGAGCCGGAATATGTCGTCGAGATCAAGATCGACGGCCTTTCCTGCAGCCTGGAATATGAAAACGGTGTGCTAGTGCGTGCTTCCACCCGCGGTGACGGCGTGGTGGGTGAAGATGTGACAGCCAATGTCAAGGCCATCAAGCGTATTCCAAAGACTTTGAAAAATGCCCCGGAATATCTGGAAGTGCGCGGCGAGGTCTACATGCCGCACGATGCCTTCCAGCACCTTTGTGCGGAACAGGAATTACAGGGTGCGGCACCGTTCAAAAATCCGCGCAATGCTGCCGCAGGGTCTCTGCGTCAGAAGGATTCTAAGATTACCGGCAGCCGGGGGTTGTCCATCTTCGTATTCAACGTCCAGCAGGTGCGGGGCAGGGAACTGACCAGCCATGCCGAAAGCCTCGATTACCTCAAGAGTCTGGGCCTGCCAGTCTCTCCGCGTTATCATATCGTGCACGATATCGAGGATGCCATTGCAGAGATCGAGCAGATCGGCCAGAACCGTGCCGCACTGGATTTTGATATGGACGGTGCCGTGATCAAGGTGAACAACTTTGCACAGCGGGAACTGCTGGGCTCCACCAACAAATTCCCGCGCTGGGCCATTGCGTTCAAGTATCCGCCCGAGGTCAAGGAGACCACATTGCGCAGTATTGAAGTCGGCGTGGGACGCACCGGCGTTCTGACTCCCACTGCCTGCTTTGACCCGGTGTTTCTGGCAGGTACCACGGTTTCCCGTGCCACCCTTCACAATGAAGATTTTATCCGTCAACTGGGTCTGTGTATCGGAGATACCATTCAGGTGCGCAAGGCGGGTGATATCATTCCGGAGGTCATCGGTGTGACCCGCCACGAACCGGACGCTCAGCCTTACCAGATGCCGGAATTTTGCCCTTCCTGCGGTGCCCCGGCAGTGCACCTGGAAGATGAAGCCGCATTGCGCTGTGTCAACCCGGAATGCCCTGCACAGGCACTCCGCAATATCATCCACTTTGCATCCCGGGATGCCATGGACATCGACGGTCTGGGCACCATGGTCGCCACGCAGCTGGTGGATAAAGGGCTGGTACACTCTGCGGCAGATCTCTATGACTTGACAATAGAGCAGCTGCTCACACTGGAAAAGTTCAAGGAAAAGAGCGCAAACAATCTTCTGCAGGCGATCGAAGCTTCCAAGCAGAACAATCTGGATAAGCTGGTGTTTGCGTTTGGAATTCGCAACATCGGCGATAAAGCCGCCGCATTGCTGGCAGAGCATTTTTGCTCTCTGCAGGCCATCCGGGAAGCAACCGAGGAGCAGATCGGCGAGATTGATGGCTTTGGCGGCGTGATGGCCCAGAGCGTGACTGAATTCTTTGCCAAGGATGGCACTACCGATCTGGTGCACCGCCTGGCCGATGCCGGTGTGAACATGCAGTGGAAGGGAGAGCCCAAGGGCGATAAGCTCGCCGGGAAAACGTTGGTCGTGACCGGAACACTGGAAACACTCTCCCGCAGCGAAGCCGAGGCACTTATCGTAAAGAATGGCGGAAAAGCAAGCGGTTCTGTTTCCAAAAAAACAGCGTATGTGGTGGCTGGTGCCGCTGCAGGTTCCAAGCTGACCAAGGCACAGGCACTGGGTGTGCCTGTGCTGACCGAAGCAGAGTTCCTTGCTATGATCGCAGAGGATAAGTCCCAGCAATAATCAGAAAACCTGTTCTATAAAGCCCGTACAGTTTGGATGCTGTGCGGGCTTTTCTGTGTCCTGTGGGTTCTAACCTCCGGGCCGGTGCATAAACTGATGGCAAAGGACACGGAAGGAGAACAGAAGATGGACGAGTATTATCAGGTGGTGCAGGCTTTGCCCCAATGGCTGGCAAGGCCGCTGGGGCAGCTCCCATCAGAAGACGCAGAGACTGTACATGAGCTGCGGCTCCGGCTGGGCTGTGCTCCACAGTTTACGGTGCAGGGGTGCAGCTGCACACCGACACAGCTGGCACCTGAACTGAACGCACTGCAAACGATGCAGCTGACCCCGTTGCAGATGGAAGAGATCCTGTTCACCCTCTGCGGCGGTTCAGTCCATACCCATCAGACAGAGATCGCACAGGGCTATGTCACACTGGAAAATGGATGTCGGGCAGGGCTTGGCGGGCGTTTTTTGCAAAACCCGGAACAGGGCACGGTTCTGCAGGAGCTCACCTCTGTCAACCTGCGCATTGCCCGGGAAAAGACCGTTCCGCTTCCACAGGAACTGACCGCAGCATTGCGGGGGCATTTCATCGGGATGCTTCTTGTTGGAGAGCCGGGCAGCGGCAAGACCACACTGCTGCGCAGTATTGCCCGGGAGCTCGTCCGGCAGCAGAAGATCCTTTCGGTCATTGATGAACGGCGGGAGCTCTTTGCCGGGAATGCGCCCGGCGAGGCGCTGGATGTTCTTGCCGGGCTCCCCAAGGGACAAGCAGTGCAGATGGTATTGCGCAGCCTTTCGCCACAGGTGATCCTGCTGGATGAGCTGGGAGGTCTGGATGAGGTCACAGCGCTGGAGCAGGGCCTGTTCAGCGGGGTGGATTTTATCGCCACCCTTCATGCTGCCACACCTGAAGAGGCGACCATGCGCCCACAGGTGAAATATCTGATGGAGCGCGGCGCGGTGCGGGTGCTCGTCTGGCTGACCGGCAGACAAGCACCCGGCTGCATCGGGGAGGTGCGGTTTCTATGAGCCCTCTGCGCTGGTTGAGTGTCTGCTGTTTTGTCGTCTGCGGCTGGTGCGCAGGCGACAGCTTTCATCAGCAGGCGCAGGCGCATCTGGAAGCCCTGCACAAAACGCTGGATCTGCTGGAAACGCTGCATCAGGAAATCAGCTTCCGCCGCAGTGACCTGAATCTTCTCTGCCGGAAGCTGATACAGGATGGGCAGCTTCCACCAGAAACGGTTTCGTTACAAACGCTGGAGCCCTTTCCCTCCCTGACCTTAGAAGAACGCACCCGCTTCTCAGAATGTTTTTCAGGCCTGGGACGGTTGGAAGCGGAGCAGGAGTGCAGACGGCTTGAATTGTATCAGGCACAGTTTCAGGCAGCCTTGCAGGAAGGTGAAGCTGCGGCCCGAACGCAGTCGATGCTTTCGCACAAGCTGGGCCTGGCCGCCGGGCTTGCAGCTGCCATTCTGCTGGGATGAATCAGCTCAAAAGGAGAGGACGCGGATGGAGATTGACCTTATCTTCAAAATTGCGGCCATTGGCATCATTGTTGCCGTGCTGAACCAACTGCTGATCCGCTCCGGGCGGGAGGATCAGGCAATGATGACGACATTGGCAGGTCTGGTGGTCGTGCTGTCCATCCTGGTCAAACAGATCAGTGTGCTGTTCGTTACCATCAAGTCGCTGTTTGCACTATGAGTGCAACCGTGGCTGTGTTCGGCATTGTGCTGCTCGCGGCACTGCTCTATGCGGTTCTGGAAAAGCAGGCCCCCGCCTATGCACTCCTGCTCTCCCTTGGGGCAGCGCTGGTGCTGCTGGTGCGGGCCGGGACAAGCATCCGGACAGTACTTTCCGGCATAGCACGCCTGGCTGGACAAGCTGACAGCGGGGCTTTTTCCTGCCTTGTACGGAGTGCGGCTATCGTTCTGCTGACAGATTATACCCGCACCCTGTGTGAGGAAGCCGGGGCAGAATCTTTAGGGTGGTGTGTTGGGCTGGCAGGTCGGTGTCTTGTACTGGCGGCGGCGTGGCCCTTGCTGGAAGAGATCCTGCAGACGATTGGGAGCATTGCAAGATGAAGAACTGGAAGTGGTGGGCTTTTCTGCTGGTGGGGACGAGCTTCTGCCTGTGCGCCCCGACAGCTTTTGCGGCAGAGAGTGCCGGTTTGCACACACAGCTGCCGGGAGCAGAGCTCTGGCAGCCTTATCTCGACCAAAGTCCTGTGGATGCTTTGCAGGTAGCAGAAGACCCGTGGAGCGTTCTGCAAAGTTTTTGCACTTCGTCGCTGTTCCAGACACTGCGGGAAAGCATCCGCGGTTATGCCGCACTGCTGTTGTTTCTGCTCCTGTCTGCCATAGTCAGTCTGTTTCTTGGGGAGGAAGGTGATCACAGCTGGTGTGACCTTGTCTGCGCCGGTGGGTGCGGGATCCTTCTGTGGGAGCCATTGCTTGAAATTGCCCGGCAGCTGTGTGCGCAGATTGAAAGCTGGAACCGCTTTCTCTCCGGTTTTCTTCCTGTCTATGCCGGTGTTCTGATCATGGGCGGTGAGACAAGTGCCGGGGCCGCCGCAAGCGGCTTTTTTCTGACATTGCTTTGTCTGCTGGCACAGGCCCTGACGGCCTTTGTACCGCCCATTCTGGAATGCTACCTTGCATTGAGCATGGCTTGCTGTATCACGGAACAGAGCTGCCTGGGGAACCTGTGCAAAGCGGCAGGGACACTGCTGCAAAAGGGACTTTCCCTTACTGGAAAGCTGCTGGCTGCACTGCTGGGATTCCAGCGCATCTCTGCCGCACAGCTCGACCGAACGGCGCTTCGCACAGGACAGTTTCTCACCGGCACCATTCCCATTGTGGGGCAGAGTTTGAGCGATGCTTCCGAGGCTGTTCTGGCAGGCATCCAATTGCTCAAAAGCGGCCTTGGAATGGCCGCTATCCTGATTTTATTGGCTGAGTTTCTGCCACTGTATCTCGGGATGCTTGCACATCTGGGATGTATCGTTCTCTGCGGGACGCTGTGCAGCCTGACCGGAAACAACCGTGGACAGGCACTGCTTACCTGTTTTGCTTCCGCTGTCCGGTGTATGATGGCCTGTATCGCACTCTTTTTCGGGCTGGCCGTAACAGGAACCGCACTTCTTTTTATGCTGGGAGGCGTTTGATGCAGACATTGAAAAGCGCAGCCGTGATCTTTTGCACTGCCTGTATCTGCGCAGAGCTGCTGGCCCGGCTCACAGGAAACAGCTGGGCCCGATGGTGCATAAAAGCCGTGGCTGGACTATATATTTTAGTGGTGCTTTTACAGGTCATCCCTCAGCTCCGGACAGAAGTTCAGTCCTTTTCTGTGCCGGATCTTTCGCCCGCATCCATGGGCACGCTGGAAGATGCCATTCGGGCTGAACTGGATGCCCGCAGCAGCGGACAGGAAGCAAAGGAGGGGAACCTTTCCAGATGAAGAGCAGGGAACAGAGCCTCTTTGCCGGTTTGCTCCAGAAGCAAAGCCGCACCCAGCTCGCAATCATTCTGGGTGTGGCGGCAATGCTGCTGATCTTATTCTCAGAATTATTCTCGACCCCCGCAAAACCCGCAGCAAGTGCGGGCAGTTCTGCTGCTGTTTCAGAAACTGTCTACCGGGAGCAATTGGAAACGCAGCTGAAAGAGCTGATCGAACAGCTCGATGGGGCAGGAAAAACCGTTGTGATGGTGACACTGGAAAGTGGGGAAGAAACGATCTATGCTGTGGATACGCAGTCCGGCCAGATGCAGAACCAGGAGACCCATGTTCTGCTGGAGGATGGCTCCGCCCTGGAAGAGACGACCTATCTGCCTGCCGTCTGCGGTGTGGCTGTTGTCTGTGATGGTGGGGGAGATGTCCGGGTCGCCGCCCGCATCACAGAGCTTGTCCGGGCACTGCTGGATCTTTCGGCCAATCGAATTTGTGTAGAACAGCGCAAAGGATAACGCACCATGTAATATAAGGAGGAAACAGCTATGAGAGCCATCTCGAAGAATACCCGCAAAGCAACAGCCATTACCCTGGCAGCAGCACTGGTCATTGCCGTTTACCTGAACTGGCAGTATGCCCGCACCGGTGTGACGCTGGAAGAGGATGCAGTCAACGTTTCTGCCGTCAGTCAGGAGACCGTTCCCGTTACGGATGAACTGATGACCGAAGCCGAGGCGGTTTCCAGTGCCAACAAGAATTATGGCGAAGCTCAGCTTGTGAGCGTTGCAAACAACAGCGGCTCCAAGTTCTTTGAGGAAGCGCGGCTCAAGCGGACCAAAGCCCACGATGAAGCCATGGACAGCATTCAGAAAGCGCTGAAATCCGCATCTCTCTCCACGGAAGAAAAGAAGGAGTACACCAGCCAGCTGACCGGAAACCTTGCGGATCTCAACGCGGAAAACGAGATCGAGACACTGGTCAAGGCCAAGGGGTTTGCGGATTGTCTCTGCTTTCTGCAGTCAGGTCGGGCCGATCTGACTGTTATGACCTCGGGCGATGCCTTAACGGCCGCACAGGTAGCGCAGATCCGTGACATTGTGTTGAGCAAGAGCAGTGTGACAGCCCAAAATATCACCGTTGTTGAGGTAAAGTAAGGGAGCAGTTGCGGCAGACAACAGAATGTGGTAAACTAAAACAGAACAATGAAATTGAGCGCCGCTTTTCCAGCGGCGTTTTTGCAGGGAGTGCACCATGAAGGAACCAAAGCTCAAAACTGTTTACGTCTGCTCCAACTGCGGCGAAACCAGCCCGCGCTGGATGGGCCGCTGCCCCAGTTGCGGAAGCTGGAATACCATGAATGAGGATGTTGTTGCGGAAGCGCCCAAGGCAGGGCTTTCCGGCAGCAAAGCGGCAGCACCTGCCCGGCAGGAGGGTGTTACTTCGCTGACAGCCCGGCGGTTGGCCGATATCAGCACTACGGAAGAGAAAAGCCGCATCCTGACCGGCATATCGGAACTTGACCGGGTGCTGGGCGGCGGCATTGTGCTGGGCGGCGTGGTTCTGCTCAGCGGAGAACCGGGTGTTGGCAAATCTACGATGCTTTTGCAGCTCTGCGGTGCCATCTCCAACCAGCATTCTGTTCTGTATATCACGGGTGAGGAATCTGTCCGTCAGGTCAAACTGCGTGCTGCACGGTTGAAAGTGCCGCAGGAGAATATTTATCTTGCTGCGGAGAACGATGTGGACGAGAT
Organism: Faecalibacterium sp. Marseille-Q4137; assembly: GCF_017377535.1. Lineage (NCBI taxonomy): Bacteria > Bacillati > Bacillota > Clostridia > Eubacteriales > Oscillospiraceae > Faecalibacterium > Faecalibacterium sp. Marseille-Q4137. The sequence goes on along the minus strand of NZ_JAFREK010000001.1, from coordinate 124,049 downwards.
CTGCGGCTTGATTGAAAAGGAAAAGCCGGAGCTTGTAGTCATCGACTCTATCCAGACGATGCGCTGTATGGATCTTTCTTCCTCTGCCGGTACGGTCAGTCAGGTCAAGGAGAGCGCCGCCCGTCTGCTGGCGGTAGCCAAAAAGCAGGAGATCCCCATGTTCATTGTGGGCCATGTCAACAAAGACGGAGCCATTGCAGGCCCCAAGGTCATGGAGCACATCGTGGATACTGTGCTCTACTTTGAGGGCGACAAGATGCTGCCTTATCGCATTCTGCGGGCCGCCAAGAACCGCTATGGCTCCACCAATGAACTGGGCATGTTTGATATGACAGGGCAGGGGCTGGAGGAGATCGAAAACCCTTCCCAGATGCTTTTGGAAGGCCGTCCGCTGGGGGTTTCCGGTAACTGCGTCGCCTGTACGATGGAGGGCAGCCGCCCCATTCTAAGCGAGATCCAGGCCCTTGCCACCAAAACGAATTTCCCGGCACCGCGCCGTGCCTGCAGCGGCTATGATTATAACCGCATGAATCTGCTCATTGCCGTTCTGGAAAAGCGGGCAGGGTATTTCTTTGGCAATCTGGATGTCTATATCAACATAGTGGGCGGCATTGCCCTGCGGGATACTGCCTGCGATCTGGCGGTCTGCCTGTGTATGGTGTCGTCTCTGCTGGACTGCCCCGTGAGCGATAAGCTCATTGCCATTGGAGAAGTGGGTCTGGGCGGTGAGGTGCGCAGTGTGCCCAACCTTGAACAACGCCTGCGGGAAGCCGAGCGCATCGGCTTTGAGCGGGCTGTGGTGCCAAAACACAGCCTTGCCCACCTGAATCCGGCAGATTATCCGGGCATGAAGCTGATAGGTGCGGCTTATATCTCGGATGCGATCCATGCATTGAAATCAGACCGGTTGTAACGAATTTACGGAGAAACTATGTCAATCTATCTTGATGAAAAAAATCCGGGCAAGCATCTGCCGTTTGATGATGCTTCGCCGGATATTGTGGAATATGTGCGGTACCTGGAGGTGATCGCGGGCAAAAGCGCCAACACTGCCTTCAGTTATTACTGTGACCTGCGCGGTTTTTCCCGTTTTATGAAACGCCGCCGCGGGCTGGTTCCAGCAGATACGGAGATCAAGGATATTGACCCCAAGGGTCTGGACACAGCCTTCTGGGGCAGTGTGAGTAAAGAGGACATCTATGAATATCTCTATTTCCTGAACCGCGAATGCGGCAACAAGAAATCCTCGACCGCCCGGCGGCTGGCCAGCCTGCACGGCTTTTATGATTACTTGGTCAATCAGGTCAATAAGCTGACAGAGAACCCGACTGCTTCCATCAAGCCGCCCAAGCAGGATAAAGTCCTGCCCAAATATCTGACAGCGGAACAGTCCATGGATCTGCTGGAGAGCACGCAATATCAGAGCGATTTTCCGGAGCGGGATTACTGCATGGTGGTTCTGTTCCTGAACTGCGGAATGCGGCTTTCTGAGTTGGTGGGCATGGATCTGGGCGATATCGACCTGGAACAGCGGCAGATCAGGCTCTTTGGCAAGGGCCACAAGGAACGGATGGTCTATCTGAATGAGGCCTGCGTCGAAGCCCTGCAGCTCTACCTGGCCAAACGCAACACGATGGAGGGCCTGAATCCAAAGGAAAAGGCTGTGTTTGTGACACGCCGCCGGAAGGAGCGCATTTCCAACCGCAGGGTGGAGCAGCTCGTCACCGGTGCCATGAAAGCGGCCGGGCTCAAGGGCTTTTCCACCCATAAGCTGCGTCACACTGCGGCAACGCTGATGTATCAGACCGGCAATGTGGATATTTTGACCCTCAAGCAGCTGCTGGGTCACAGCAGTGTGGGTACAACGCAAATTTATACGCATCTGCAAGAATTTCAGGTGCGTGCTGCCATTGAGCAGAACCCGCTGGGCACGGTCACACCCGAAAAAGCACGCTTGGATACAACAAAACGGGCAGCAGGGGAGAACAGAGGGGAAAATAACGCCGATTCGACGGATGTTGAAAAATCTACCGGTCCGATGGAAGCTTTTGAGGGTGCTGCCAATGATGGCATCCGGGTGGATATCTCTTCTATGACCGGGGATAAGGAAACTGTATGAACTATATCAACTTCTCTAAGAGCTATCATGTACGGATGTTGATAGAACGCGATATTCCGTTGATTTTGGCTCTTTGTGAGATAAACACACAGTTTTATGAACATTGTCCGCCATTTGTAACTGCGGAAAGCATTCGGGATGATATGTGTGCCTTGCCGCAGCGCAAAATGGACGAACCTCAGGATAAGTATTATCTCGGATTTTTTGATGATGCCGAGCAGCTTGTGGCTGTGATGGACTTTATTGACCATTATCCAACGGAACGAAGCTGCTTCATCGGATTCTTTATGATGGAACGTTCTGTACAGGGACATGGCATTGGAAGCAGGATTATCACAGAGCTGTGTGTGTATCTGCACAGTCTGGGTTACGAGTATATCCGGCTGGGTTATGTGGATGGCAACAAGCAAAGTGAATCGTTCTGGAAAAAGAATCAGTTCACAGATACCGGATTGAGAAATCACACGCAGGACTATACGGTCGTTGTAATGAACCGGATGCTGTAATAGATCAAACAGATCAATAACAGGAAAAACGTGTGTAAAAAACGCAAAATACACAGTTATTGTAAAACAGGCCGCCAGAGCTCAGATTGAGCCGAGGCGGCTTTAAAAACGCCCAAAACTGGAAAAGAGGGCTTTTTCACTCCCCTATGTTTCGCATAACCTGCATTATACGAAAATGTAATAATCAAAAAATCAGACCCTCCTCTCTCTTCCCGCTGCGGGTTCTGAGATCTCAGAGGGTCTGACCGATCAACTGTTGTTATAGAAAATATGTACCCATCACTCTTCCGGCAATGGTGTGGTTTCAAAGTATGCGCAGATCGCTTCATAGTATGCACGAGCAGTCCGCTTACATCCGTCCTCACTGCCGAACCGGGCTACGTCCGTATCGCTGGTCACAAAACACTGTTCCGCCAGCACAGCCGGACAATTTACATCTTCCAGAATCGTAAAGCTGCGCTCTACCCGCACTTCCTTGTGACTGCTCTCCACCAGCTGTTTTACTTCACCCTGGTAATAAATGTATCGGACTCCCCCGCGTCCCCGCAGGCTGGCTCCTGCCGCCTGCATAGCCCCGGCAAGCTGCTTTGCAAAATAATAGCTCTCCTGATGGTATGCTCGTCCCGGAACAGCCGGATAACATTCAAACCCGGCTGCGCTGGAGCCTTCGGGTGCTGAATTGCCGTGGACAGACAACAATAGATCCGGATTCTGTGCATTGGCGGCAGCGGCGCGTTCAGCAGGTTTTGCGGTGCTGTCGTAACTTTCCCGGGTGGTCAGTGGGATATAATTGGGGTCACGCTCCAGCCAGGCGCTCAAAGCCTCCGCTGTGGCAGCGGTCATCTCGCTTTCCTGCACCACTCCCCTTGCACCCGGATCTGAGCCGCCATGTCCTGCATCGATCACAATACGGTACGGCGGCTCACCGATGGTCGGACGAAAATCATCATCGTCCACGGTCGGTGTTGGCTGTCCAATGGAGAAAGCCGCCTGCCACAGATAAAGCCCAAAACTGACACCAATAAAACAGAGAACCAGAACCACTGCGCTGCCAAAGGAAAAGCCATTGCCCCTTTTCTTTCTTTTGCGCTGTACCGAATGTTTTGCCATGATGACTTCCCTGCCGTTTTATAAGAAACGCCCGCCCAAAGAATGATCTTCCGGACGGGCGCTACCGGGAAACTCCCGGTATGTTTTTACTTCAATTCAACCACGGTCACACCGCTCTCACCCTCACCATAACGGCCCAGCCGGAAGCTTTTTACCATCCGGTTTCCGCGCAGATGTTTGTGGATCGCGGTGCGCAGAGCACCGGTACCATTGCCATGGATCAGGTACACCACTGTCTGCCCGTTCAGAATGGCGCGATCGATATAAGCATCCACCTCAGGCAGAGCCTCATCCACAGTCAGGCCCAGCAGATTCAGCTCCATTTTGGCCGAACGTTGCACACGCTCTACCCTGCCGTTGGGCCGGTTTGCATCGCCCGTCAGGCGGGAATAACGCTGCTGTGCCTTGGTTTTGGGCTGAGGCTCTTTGATGAGCTTATCCGGCTGCTTCAGGCCCTTGAGCGGGACCTTGGTCTTGATGATGCCGGCACGCACCAGAACATCGCCGTTTTTATCCGGCAGTGCCAGCACGGTGGCCAGCTGGTTGAGCTCTGCAATACAGACCTCCTGCCCTACCTTGACTTCTTTCAGTGGGACAAACTCCTTGACAGGGTTATGCACCACCTCAGTGCCGATAAAGAGCTTTTCGGACTCTTTCTTAGCAATCTCGCGGGCACGTTGGGCTTTCTGCTGGGTGCTCAGGCGCTCGTCCTTCTGCAGCTGGCGCAGCTCATCGGTCAGTGCATACGCCTTGCTTTCCACCTGCTGTGCCAGCGCACGTGCCTTGGCACGGGCAGCTTCCAACTCGTTTTCGCCCTGCTGGATCAATTCATCCCGCTTTTTTTGAGCGGCCTCCAGCTGGTGAGAAGCCTCGTTCTTCAGCTCCTCAACCTCGTCCTGGCTCTCTTTCAGCTGCAGCTTCAGGTCGTCCAGCTGGCCCAAAACTGCATCCAGGCGCTTATCCTCGGCAGACAGATGCTGTTGGGCTGCCTCAATGACACGCTCCGGGATGCCCAGCTTCTCACTGATGAGGAAGGCGTTGGACTTGCCGGGCACACCTACGCTCAGCTTGTAAGTCGGGCGCAGTGTCTCCAGATCAAACTCGCAGCTGGCATTGACTACACCCTTGGTTTCCAGCGCAAACACCTTCAGCTCGGCGTAGTGAGTGGTTGCCATCAGCAGCACACCGCGGCGGCGTAGTTCCTCGATGATGGCAACGGCCAGCGCTGCACCTTCGGCAGGGTCAGTGCCCGCGCCAAGCTCATCCAATAAGACCAGCGTGTGCGGCATGGCAAGTTCCAGAATACCGGTGATCTTCTTCATGTGGCCGGAGAAAGTAGAAAGGCTCTGTTCGATGCTCTGCTCATCACCGATGTCCACAAGAAATTCATCGAACACGCAGATCTCACTGCGTTCATCGGCAGGGATCAGAAAGCCGCACTGTGCCATTGCACACAGCAGACCCGCCGTTTTCAGGGTGACGGTTTTACCACCGGTGTTCGGGCCGGTGATGATGAGCGAATCGTACTCTTTACCCAACGCAATGTCCACAGGTACACACTTTTTGGGGTCAATGAGCGGATGACGCGCCCGAATGAGCGAAAAGGAGCTGTCGGTGCGGACAGAGGGCTTGAATGCCTTCATATCCAGAGCCAGACGAGCCTTTGCCAACAGCACATCAATTTCCAGCATTGCCTTGTAGCTGTACTGGAACTGAGGCTCAATGGCGGCTACCTGTGCCGTAAATGCCACCAGAATGCGTTCGATCTCCTGCGCTTCTTGTGCACGATACTGCAGAATGCGTGCATTTGCTTCCACGACCGCCTGCGGCTCCACAAAGACAGTAGCACCGGTGGACGAGACATCATGGATGATGCCGCTCACCTCGCCGCGATACTCGCTCTTAACGGGCACAACATACCGTCCATTGCGGATGGAGACCACACTCTCCTGCAAATACTTGGAGGTATCCATATTGCGGACCATGCTTTCCAGCCGGTCGCGTATGCTGTTTTCCGTAGCGCGGATTTTTTTGCGCAGCTCGTTCAGGGTGTGGGAAGCCGTGTCTGCCATGGCATCCGGAGCCAGAATGGCGCTGGAGATCTGCTGCTCCAGCCCGGGCTGGGGTGCCAGTGCATAGAACAGGTCATCCGTAGGCAGGGCATCATGTTCCGAGGAGCCATACCAGCTGGTCAGGTTCTGAAAGTTGCGCAGAGCGCCGGCCACCATCAGCAGTTCCCCCATGGAGAGCACACCGCCCTTGACCGCACGGGCTGCCAGAGAGCTGACACCCTCTACCCCGCCAAAGCGTGGAGACCCGTTTTTGATGAGCAGACTGTTGATGGCATCGGTCTGTTCCAGCGCGTAACGCACCTCATCTGGGTCGCACTGAGGCTCCAGAGCCTGCAGCTGCTCTCTAGCTTCCTTGCACACGCAGCCCTCGGATGCACGCGCAATGATCTTATCAAGCTCTAAAGTTTTCAAATAGCTTGTTTCCATGTTTGTTCCCTATATCAAAATTGTTTATCCCGGTCAAGGCAGAACGGATTTCAAAAAGTCGTAACTTTTCAGCGGTTTGTCCAGGTGGGTCAAAGCGTAGCGCTCTGCCACCGCAGACAGCTTTGCCAGACTGCCGACCGAGATTTTGAATGCAAATATTTTCTTATCTTCTACAAGGCAGATATGACGCAGGGCATACAAGGCACCCATGTCCAGATTGCAGGTTTTGCCCGCCTTTTTCGCACAGTCCTCACAGAGCAGAATGCCCTCCTGCGGGTCAAGATAAAACGCGGGGCCATCGTATTTTTCACAGATCTTGCAGCAGACCAGCTGCGGCAGAAAGCCGCACTCGCTCATGGTGCGCAGCTCAAACACAGCCTTGACCACGTGCAGGTCGGTTTTCCCCTCGCTGATCATATACAGGCAGTTCAGCAGCAGGCGTAGTTCCTTGGCAGCTTCCTCCCCCGTAGGAGAAAGTGCCGCCGCCATCTCGGCAAGATACATGGCAAGGCTCATCCCCTCGATGGTGGAGGAAATGCCGTGAAATACGTTGCGCACTTCTGCTTCTCGGATGGTGTACATATTCCGGCCGGGTAGCAGCACAAATTCAGAGTAGCAAAAAAGCCCGCAGGCGCTGAATAATTTGTTCTTCAGCCGCAGGCTGCTCTGTGCTGAGGCCGAAATGACCCCCAGCTCCGGTGTAAGAATGGTCAGAATCCGGTCAGATTCCTTGTACCGGGTCTCTTTTAACACAAGCCCAGGTGTTACGATCGTGTCCATCTGCATATTCTCCCTGCCCGAGCAGTGTCCTGGGCAATGTAAAGAGAAAAATCAACGATTATTCGGGTTCTGTTTGAAGCCAAAGTTGTTCAGCAGAAACTCATTGTCCCGCCAATCTGCTTTGACCTTGACCCAGCACTGCAGGTTGACCCGGCAGCCCAGAAACTCTTCGCAGTCCGCACGGGCAGAGCTGGCAATCTTTTTCAGCATCGCACCGCCCTTGCCAATGACCATGCCCTTATGGCTCTCGCGCTCGCAGTAGATATTTACATCAATATCAACCAGATCTGTACCGGGGCGCTCCTTGAAGCGCTCCACCACGACTGCAATGCCATGCGGGATCTCATCCCGCATATACAGCAGTGCCTTTTCACGGATGACCTCCGCCACCAGTTCCTTTTCCGGCATATCGGTGTAGGCATCATCGTCAAAGTAGTGTGGGCCCTCCACAGCATACTGGCTCAGGGCATCGAACAGTTCCTCACAGTGGTCGTCCGCCCGGACGCTTACGGTGTAAATGGCATCAAACACACCCAGCTCCTTGAGCTCAGCCTTGCGGGCTTCCAGATCAGCAGGCTCCTTGACAAGATCGGTCTTATTGATGACTGCAATGGCAGGGCCGCCGCTGCTGCGCAGAGCGTCCACCAGAACCATTTCCGGCTCATTCAGGGCACCGTATGGCTCAAACAGCATCATAGAGACATCCACATCCGCGATGGAATCGCTGGCCGTCTTGTCCATCCGCTTGCCAAGCTTGTTGTGGGCCTTATGCACGCCCGGGGTGTCCAGCAAAACATACTGCAGGGGGCCGCGGGTCACAACGCCGGTGATGCGGGTGCGGGTCGTCTGGGGTTTGGAGGTGACAATGGCCACCTTCTCCCCCACCAGACGATTGGTCAGGCTGGATTTGCCCACGTTCGGGCGGCCGATGACCGCTACGAACACAGATGAGGTATCGTAATGCTGCTGCATGGGTGCTGCGTTTTTCAAAATAGAACTCCTATCCTTTGCCAGTATCTTTGATCATTCCGTATAGCTGACGGTGCGGGGCAGGCCAAGCTGGGTCAGCACAGCCTCTTCCTTTTCGCGCATCCGCATAGCTTCCAGACCACCGTTCTCATGGTCGTAGCCCAGCAGATGCAGCATGGAGTGAACGGTCAGGAAAGCGACTTCACGCTGCAGCGGATGGCCGTAGAGCGTTGCCTGCTCCTGAGCACGTTCCATGCTGATGACGATATCCCCCAGCATCTTGCAGCCGTTGTTCTCATCCACATCGTAAACGCCGTTTTCTCCCAGAGGAAAGCTCAACACATCGGTGGGCATCGGCTTGTTGCGGTACTGATTGTTCAGCTCTGCAATGGCAGCGTTATCCACAAAAGTCACGCTGATCTCAGCAGGCTCATCGAAGTGCTCATATTCCAGCACAGCATTGCAGGCACGGCGGATCAGGATCCGCAGGCCAGAAGGCACTTTTACGGCTTTCTGTGAATTGGTAATCAAAACTTTATTGGACATAACATTCCTCTCCCTTCATTTTATGCTGCAATTGCAGCTTTCCGCGTCGGTTTCAACGCTTGGCCGGGTGCGCAGCCGCTTCGTAGGCCTTGATGATCTCCTGCACCAGACGATGGCGGACAACATCCTTCTCCGTAAAATAGCACTGTGCAATGCCATCCACGTTCTTGAGAATATGCAGCGCATCCACAAGGCCGCTGCGGGTACGGTCCGGCAGATCGATCTGGGTCACATCGCCGGTCACAACCACCTTGGAACCTACACCCATACGGGTCAGAAACATCTTCATCTGCTCCGGTGTGGTATTCTGCGCCTCATCCAGGATGATAAAGGAATCATCCAGCGTGCGGCCGCGCATATATGCCAGCGGAGCAACCTCAATGATCTGCTTTTCCACCAGGCGCTCATAGGTCTCGGCACCCAGCATATCGAACAGGCCATCGTAGAGAGGACGCAGGTAAGGGTCTACCTTCTGCTGCAGATCACCGGGCAGAAAACCCAGCTTCTCGCCTGCTTCCACGGCGGGGCGGGTCAGCACAATGCGGGAAACATCCTTGGCCTTGAACGCTTTGACCGCCATCGCAACGGCCAGGTAGGTCTTGCCGGTACCGGCGGGACCTACGCCAAAGGTCACAGCATTCTTGCGGATAGCATTCAGATATTCCTTCTGTCCCAGTGTCTTGGGGCGGATGGGGCGGCCCTTGACTGTGACCGTGACAAAATCCTCAGTCAGCTCCCGGACACGCTGCTCCTTTCCATCGTGAGCAAGGCTCAGGCAGTAGCGCACCGTCTGATCCTCCAGCGGCGTGTGGTTTTCGATCAGGAGCAGCATCCCCTCCACGGCACGCACAGCAGCGGCCACGTTGGCCTCCTCGCCAGAGAGGCGAAGCATCGTACCCCGGCAGACTGCCGTGACAGAGAACTCCTTTTCCAATAGACGAATGTTGCGGTCACAGTTGCCAAAGATGGCAGCGGCGATCTCCACACTATCCAACTCAATACTTTTTTCGGCCATGTAGCTCCTCCAGCGGTTTATGAATTTCCACATCTATTGTACCACCAAAGGCTCAAATAGAAAACTGTGAAACTTGCACAAAATATTTTCAACATTTTGGAGCGTGTTACAAAGCAGAACCCTGAAACATAAAAAATCGATGCTGCTCTGCATTTCTGCAAAACAGCATCGATTTCATTTATCGGATCGTAAAAAACGACTCCTCAGAAACTTTTCAATTAGAACCAGTCGCCGAAGCCCATCTTGACCAGGTTGTCGTGGCTGATCTTCAGGCTATCGAACGGATCACGGCCATAGCAGTCATCCTGCTCCACCAGGAAGTACTCGCCGCCGCCCTCCAGGCCAGCCTGGATGATAGCGGGCATATCCAGAGTGCCTTCGCCAACCTCAGCAAACTGCACAATGTTGGTGAAGTTGCTCATGAACTTCATCATGCCTTCCTTGCTGGTGAAGTCCACGCCGCCCTCGGGGATGGGCATCTCACCGATGCGGTAATCCTTCAGGTGGACCAGACGGATGCTGCCGGCATACTTCTTGATGAACTTAACAGGGTCCTGGCCGCCGCGGTGGATCCAGTGGCTGTCCAGCTCAAAGCCCAGAGCAGGAGCATTTGCGCGGATGATGTCCAGCAGGAACTCGCCGTCGTAACGAACGAACTCCACGTGATGGTTGTGGTAGTACAGGTCAATGCCGTCTTCCTTCAGCTTCAGAGCATACTCATTTGCTTCCTTGGCGAAATCCACGGCCTTCTGGTAGTTGCCCATGCAGGTCATGGGCAGCATGCCGATGCGCAGCATATCGCAGTCCAGCTTACGGCAGTCCTCAACGATCTTCTTATAGTCGTCGGGATTGCACAGGAACTCGCCGGGCATACCGGGCAGCATGGGAGAGGTGGATGCGGTGCAGGAAGAGACATTCAGGCCCAGCTCATCGATTGCCTTGCGGAAGCCTGCAACGTTCTCAGCGGTCATGGGGACCTGAGAGATCTCGACACAGTGATAGCCGATATCAGCCAGCTTGCCCATGCTCTCGTATGCGTCGAAGTGAGGCATCTTAGCGGGGGCAATGGTGCTCATCTGAACACCGATCAAACCTTTGTTTGCCATGGTTCATTTCTCCTTCTATTTGTGTTTTGCGGTCACGGAGCAACGGGATGGCCAGCCTTGCTGCTTGCATGGATGGCATCGATCAGCCGGATGCTCATTTCCGCATCTCTTACATGGATATAATCGTCTGTGTTGTTCTCAATGGCGCGGTAGAACTTGTCGATCAGGATGCCATGAGAAGCACCAAAATAGAACTTGGCACCGGGCAGCTTCTCATTCTCGCACAGCTTGGTGCGCACACCATCTGCGTCGATCCGGAACAGGGCATCATCCTCGATCAGGAAGGAAGCCTTTTCACAGGCAACCTTGATCTGGACGCTCTCGTTGGTGTAATCACAGTTGGTGGCAAAGAACACACCGTTTGCACCATTAGCAAAGTGCAGGCGGGCAGCTACGGTGTCCTCGACCTCAATACCGTAATCTGCCAGCTGATTCACTGAGCCATGGATGGCATCGATATCTCCGCACAGATAATACAGCAGATCCAGCGTGTGGACACTCTGGTTGATCATGCAGCCGCCGCCAGCAGTTTCCAGCTGGCCGCGCCAGGGCTGTTCGTCATAGTAAGCCTTGCCGCGGAACCAGGGTACAAAGCCGCGGCAGCCGATGACCTTGCCATATTCGCCGCCATCGATGATCTTTTTCAGTTCAACGGTGGTGCGGTTCAGACGATTCTGCAGGCAGATGCCGATCTTGACCTCAGGGTGCGCAGCCTCAAATTCCACGAACTCCTTGGCCTGTGCGGTGTTCAGACCCACCGGCTTCTCGCAGAAGACATTTACACCGTGGGAAGCAAAATACTCCGACACGGGCACATGCAGGTAATGCGGCAGGCAGAGATGTACCACATCGGGATGCTCCTTTTCCAGAAGCTCCTCATAGTCCGTATAGAACGGCACGGCCTTTGCTACAGCAGGCAGCTTTTCCTGCACAGCGGGATTGTTATCGCACACGGCACACAGTTCGATCTCAGGATTTGCCACAATGATGGGCAGATGAACCTGAAAGATGGTGCCGCAGCCAATGATCGCAGCTCTTTTCATGGAAACGCAACTCCTTGTAAGCCTGGAACAGGCATTGCTTTTTTCAGGGATACTGATTACTCGCGGACGGGGAACTTGCCCTCAGCCTCGATCAGCTTGTTCAGCTCAGCAGCATACTCCTCGGGATCGCAGGGGTTGGAGACCTCGCGGCCGGTCCATGCAGACAGCTGGCTGCTGTTTGCCAGGTTGACACCGTTGATGCCGTCCTCGCCGGGAGCCAGCAGCGGGCTGCCGGTCAGGATGTGAGCAGCAAAGTTCTGCATAACGGTGGTGTGCTGGAAGCCCCAGCCATCGTTGTTCTCAAAGGTCTCTTCGGTGTACAGCTTGGAGCCTGCACCGTTGCCGCTGGTCAGCATGGCAACTTCCATCATGTTCATGTGCTCGTTCAGGTAATCCTCAGTGCAGGGGTTGCCTTCCTTATCGATGTAGTGGTAGACATGAGCGGTCTTGCTGTTGTCAACAACGATCTTGCCGCCGTCCAGGTCGATCTCCAGACGATCGGTGCCGATGGCATCGTGGGTGCAGGTAGTGAAGGTGCCGGTAGCGCCGTTAGCGAACTCGACCAGCATGGTCACGTCGTTCTCAACGCCGATGTTACGATGGCAGCCGTTGATGTTCTTGGAGAAGACCTTCACGGGGATACCGCAGATCCACTGCCACAGGTCGAGCTGATGGGGAGCCTGGTTGACCAGGACACCGCCGCCTTCGCCGCCCCAGGTAGCACGCCATGCGCTCTGCTGGTAGTAGCTGTCAGGACGCCACCAGGAGTTGATCATCCACTGAGAGCGGCGGATCTCGCCCAGCTCACCGCTGGCAACGATTTCCTTGATCTTCTGATACAGCTTGTTGGTGCGCTGGTTGAACATGATGCCGAAAGAAACCTCAGGATGAGCCTTAGCGCAGGCGATCATCTTCTGAACATCCTTGCTGCGGACACCTGCGGGCTTCTCGCACAGAACGTTCATGCCATGCTCCATAGCGTAGATGGAGATCTCGTGGTGCAGGTAGTGAGGAACGGTGGTGATGATGGCATCAACAGTGCCGCTGGCGATCATATCCTTCCAATCCTTGAAGAAGGGCACATCGGGGTACTGCTCCTTGCACATCTTCTCCTTCTCGGGGTCGATATCACACAGAGCGCCCAGTGCGCAGTTGTCGGGGCACGGTGCGCAGACCATGCCGGGGAACGGAGCGGGAGCGTTGGTCAGGAAGCGAGCATAGCTGCCGCCCTGAGCACCGATACCGATCAGGCCATAACGAATCTTTCCTTCAGTCTTTTCCATTTGAATCTTCTCCTTTTTTCTGTTACGTTAGAATTTTGCCAGAATATCGCACAGTGCGTGATACTGTGCGGCGTAACCTTCAGCACCGTTTTTGTACTTGTTCTCACGGATGATGTTCTTTGCATCCGTGGTCTCAAGGCTCTGCAGGCTGTCAAACAGCACCAGATGCGGCTCCAGGGTCAGGAAGCCGGTATAACCCTCTTCCACGATGGCCTTGTGCAGCAGCTCGGGGATCTTTCCCTCGCCGGTGCCGCAGAGCACATTCTCCTTGTCGGTAGAAACGGCATCCTTGATGTGGATATATACAATGTACGGACGGAGAGCATCCCAGCATTTGGCGGTATCCTCGCCGCACTGTACAAAGTTTGCAAAGTCGAATGCGGACTTGAAGTGCGCGCTGTTCAGCGTCTGCATCAGGTCAACACAGCGGGAAAGAACATCACCATAGATATCCTTCTCGTTTTCGTGCATCAGGATCACGTCGTGCTTCTCAGCAATGGCAATGAACTTGCGCAGCTTCTCGATGACAGCGTCACGATAGTCGGCAGGATCCTTGCCTTCCGGCATAAAGAAGCTGAACATACGGATGTACTTGCAATTCAGGACCTTAGCGATCTCGCACAGCGTTTCCAACTGAGCACACTGCTTTTCAAAGCCCTCTTCATCATCGATCTTGACCTTGCCAATGGGACTGCCCAGGCTGGAAACGCCAACACCAGCGGCCTGCAGGCGGGGCAGCAGATCGGTCTTGACTTCCTCAACAGTAAAGTCGGCGATTCCTTTCTTATCTGCACTGCGCAGGCTGATGTAATGCATTCCAAGCTCACGGACTGTCTTGAGCTGCTCATCAAAAGAAGAGCTGATCTCATCGGCAAAGCCGGAAATATAAATATCCTTCATAAAAATCTCCTTTTTTGTGTAGGATACAAGCCTTACTGTAAGTAATATATCACAATTGTTAAAAAAATGCCGCACAAATCTTTTTCGGTTTTTTTAGCACGTTGTGCAACAGATTTTTCCGTTTTGTTGCATATCATAAAACAAGGTGCATCAAACCAATCTTGTGGGGTGAAAAAGGGAGAAAAACTGTGCAAAATGTCCATCTTTGACTTCGATTTCTTGGCAGCGAAAAACAGAGCAGCAGGATTTATCCTCTACCTGCTTGTCGGCTGGACCGGTCTCGGCCTTGCATTTGCTCTGGTTGACCTCCTGATCGTACTCCCTATTCCGAAGGACGAAAACGGAATGGTCGAGATCTGATCTCCGTTTCTTGACACGCAAAATCCCCTCAGAGCTCTGACAGTGCTGTCAGAAATCTCTGAGGGGATTTTGCTATGCATGTGGTAGAAGATCTCATACTCTGCATGGCGGTGCCATCCGCCGGGGATGCGTGTAATCTGCAGATAGAACAAGCCAAATGCATCCGCTGGGAACAACTCCGCTTTCCGCAAGTCCGCCATCCCGTTTCACCCTCCTCAGTGAAGATAGAACGAAGCCATACATTTGGCCAGATCCTCTGGTCGTTCTGCAAAGTTTCCATAGCGCCAGCTGTTGAAAAAACCCATATATGCCCCGATGAACGAGTTGCGGAAGTATCGATTTTCGCCCGGCAATGAAACGGGCCATGGCACAAACTGTCTTGCATCCCCGACTTCGATGTTGGAGATCAGAACAAGGATGATCTTCTCGCTCAACGCATCACTGAAAAAACTGGTCAGATGGCAATCCATCAGGACACAAAGGTTCTTTCGCTCCGCATACGTCCAGCGGAACAGCGCAGTCAGGTTTTTTTCCAGGGTACTGTACGCCGGCAGCTGCCCCGCAAGCAGGGTCATCTGCCGGTCGAGATAATAATCCAGCACATCGTCCTTGGATTCAAAGCTGCGGTAAAAGGTGGTTCGGTCGAGGTCTGCCATGTGACACAGCTCTGTGACGGAGATCTTTTCCAGCGGCTTTTTCATTAAAAGCTGAAACAGTGCCGTGCAAAATGCATCCTGATTTTTCTGCGCAACGGGGTTGATATGGTTCGTGTACATTGTGCGCTGTGTTCAGCTCCTTCCTCAAAATGATTGGCTTTATTGTACCATATTCTCTGAAATCTGCAAACAATCACATTACAGATGCAAAAACGATGCAAGAATCTTTTTTGTACAGAAACAGAATAACAAAAAAGTCCTATAAACCAGACGAAATTCATCGTAGATTCATAGGACTTTTGGAGCTACTGACCTGATTCGAACAGGCGACCTGCTCATTACGAGTGAGCTGCTCTACCAGCTGAGCCACAGTAGCACGCGTTCTGCAACGATAGATAGTTTAGCATAAAAGAGAATACCTGTCAAGTACTCCCTACGCAAAAACAATTCCGGAACTTTGCAGAAAGCCATCTCGTAATGATTTGCCCTATTCAATTCTTATCGTAGGCTTCACAAACTCTTTTGCCAGAGTTTTTTTCAGCTCAAATAAGTTTTGCCTGCCCTGCCAGATACAGCATCCCCACTGCCGCACCGCAAAGCGGCAGGAGCAGAAACAGCATCCGGGCAAACTGACCCAAAAGCGCGCCTGTACTGGGGGCCTGTCCTCCGCGCCCGAAGGCGGCTGAACAGAGCCTTCCGCTTACCTGCAGTGCGGATGCGCCGAACGTGCACAGCGTTCCGGCCGCAAGGGATGCAGGGATACCGCAGACGCAGAGCAGCACAAATGCTGTCCGTGGGTTCAAATCCACAAGCAGCCTGGACGAAAGCAATCCGGAGCCTGTCCCATACAGCATCGCAAAAAGGAAGATGGGCAGCGGCCCCAGGGCGGAAAGCCCCAGGAACAGCACTGCCGTCAGCGCACCTGCCACAGTGAGAAATTCCGTTCGGAACAGGCACACTGCTCCGGCGGCATCCTGCACAGAAAACAGGCTCTGCCAGCAGTTCAAGTAATAGGAAAGCGTTTCAGCATCGCCTGCCACACAACGCGCTGCCGCCACACCCGCCAGAAAGGTCCCCAGAAGGTACGCCGCCGCCAGAAGGATAGTTTCCCTGCTCGGCTTGCTTCGGCGTACAGCGACTCTCTCCGGTGTGTTTCCGTACCTCTCAGAGAACATTGCCGGGATGGATTGCCTTTCTTCCTGCGATGTCTCAGGATGAACTCCACCGTTCTTCTGTTTTAGCTGCTCTTCCTGTGCTGTCGGCATGATCGCTTCGGGCAGTGCTTTTGCTGCTGCGGTTTCCGGTGTTTCCTGATAGACCCACATACTTCCCTGTCCTCCTGTTTTTCTGCTGTAAATTCTCAATGCCGGTGCCGTTCTGTACGCAGGATGCTGAACACCCCGCCCAGACAGCCAAAAACGAATACCAGTGCAAAGCGGGTCAGCTGCATTTCCGTTGGTTCAATGCCCTCCGAAAGACCGAACCCCAGCAGAAGCAGAACAAACAGTCCGCCCTGTACAGCACCGCAGATAAGGCCTCTGCTGTGATAGAAAAACGCCATGAGCCAGCCGCTGCAAAAGCTCCCGGCACAGACAATGGCACTGACCATGGGCCAGGCAGTGCTCTGCGCAAGGCTCTGGTTTGCCATCAGGTAGGCCAGCCCGGCCATGCAGGCGGCGGTGAATACCCCACCAATGCCGAATGCAGCCAGTGCTTCCAGGATGGGTAACTTCTTCTGTTCCAACATAAAAACCCGCCTCCCTGCACTACTGTATGCAGAGGGGCGGGTAAAAAAGACCTTGCTTTTAGAAATTACTTCTTTGCGTTGGCAGGAGCATTGTCCATGTTCAGCTTCTCAACAGAGCTGATGGCATTCTTGGTGAAACGGATCTTCACACGGTCGGAACCGGTCTCCAGAACAAAGGTGTCATCCTTGATGGCGACCACACGGCCAACAATACCGCCGATGGTCACGACCTGATCACCGATCTCCAGAGCTGCACGCATGGCAGCATCCTTCTTTTCCTGCTTCTTCTGGGGACGATAGATCATAAAGTAGAGCAGGACCAGCATCAGAGCCAGGGTGAAGAACAGGCTGATATAGCTTTCAGTGGTAGTAGTCAGAAATTGCATGGGACAAAGTCTCCTCTCAAAATTCAGATAAACTCATTATAACCGCTTCTGCTCCCTCTTGCAAGGGAAAAGCATGAAAAAGCTCAAATTCTTGTATCCAGCAGCTTGACATAACGGTCATGGAAGGCGGTAAAGGTGCCTGCATCCAACTCATCGCGGATACGCTCCATCAGGTGGTTGTAGAACCACAGGTTGTGCATAACGGCCAGACGCATGCCCAGCAGCTCCTCTGCCTTGAACAGGTGGCGGATATAGGCACGGGAGTAGTTCCGGCAGGCCGGGCAGCCACAGGTGGGGTCAATGGGGCGCTCGTCACGCTCATACTTTGCGTTTTTGATATTGATAATGCCGCCCCAGGTGTTCAGGTGTCCATGGCGGGCATTGCGGCTGGGCATGACGCAGTCAAACAGATCCACGCCGCGGGAAACGGCCTCGATCATGTTGCCAGGGGTACCGACACCCATCAGATAGCGGATCTTATCCTTGGGCATATAAGGCTCCACCTCACTGATCATCTCGTACATCACCTCAGCAGGCTCACCCACAGCCAGACCGCCGATGGCGTAGCCGTCCAGCTCCAGCTCCGCGATCTGCTTCATGTGCTCTACACGCAGGTCAGCAAAGGTGCATCCCTGATTGATGCCGAACAGCAGCTGGTCAGGGTTGGTGGCCTTGCCCTCCTGCTTCAGGCGGGCCATCTCAGCCTTACAGCGCTTGAGCCAGCGGGTGGTGCGCTCACAGCTGGCTTTGGAGTACGCGTGCTGGGCAGGATTCTCCACACACTCATCAAAGGCCATTGCGATGGTGGAGCCCAGGTTTGCCTGGATCTGCATACTTTCCTCAGGGCCCATAAAGATGCGGTGGCCGTCCAGATGGGAAGCAAAGGTCACGCCTTCTTCCGTGATCTTACGCAGCTTAGACAGGCTGAACACCTGGAATCCGCCGCTGTCGGTCAGGATGGGGCCGTTCCAGCGGGTAAACTTGTGCAGGCCGCCCATATCGGCTACCAGCTGATCACCGGGGCGCAGATGCAGGTGGTAGGTGTTGCAGAGCATTACCTGGGTGCCGATCCGCTGCAGATCCTGCGCGGACAGGCCGCCCTTGATGGCACCGGCGGTGGCAACATTCTGGAAGGCAGGGGTCTGCACCGTGCCGTGCACGGTCTTGAACTCACCCCGCCGGGCGTTGTGCTCCTGCTTGAGCAGCTTAAAAGTGGTCAAAGAAGGCATAAGTTTTTTCCTTTCTGTGTACGGAAAACAGCCGTACAGCCTTGTGCCGCCGGGCAGGCGGCAGGTTCAGAAGTGGTGGATACCGAGCTGCCGAAACGGATCCGGCAGTGTTTTGGGCTTTTGGGAGAGCGGGTGCTGAGGGATCACAGGATCAGCATCGCATCGCCGAAGGAAAAGAAGCGGTACTTTTCCTCTACGGCAACTTTATAGGCAGCCATGGTCTTTTCGTAGCCGTAGAGGGCAGAGACCAGCATGATGAGGGTGCTTTCCGGCAGGTGGAAGTTGGTGATCAGGCCATCGATGCAGTTGAACTTGACACCCGGGTAGAGAAAAATAGAGGTATTGCCGCTGCAGGCCTTGATCTCGCCATATTTTGCAGCGGCGGCTTCCAGCGTGCGGCAGCTGGTGGTGCCAACGGCGATCACGCGGTGCCCGGCGGCCTTGGTTTCCCGGATGCGCTGAGCAGTCTCCTCGCTGATGGAATACCACTCACTGTGCATCTTGTGATCCGCGATCTCGTCCTCCTGCACGGGGCGGAAGGTTCCCAGACCCACATGCAGGGTAACCTCAGCAATTCCGACACCCTTGGAACGGATGGTATCCATCAGCTCCGGGGTGAAGTGCAGGCCTGCCGTGGGTGCAGCAGCGCTGCCCAGCTCCTTGGCATAGACCGTCTGATACTGGCTCTGATCTTCCAACTGCTTGGTGATGTAGGGCGGCAGCGGCATCTTGCCAAATTCATCCAGTTTTTCATAAAGGGTCTCGGTGTCATAATAGAATGTAACAAACTTGTTGCCATCCTCCAGCGTTTCGTCCACCACAGCGGTCAGGGTGCCGTCACCAAAACTAACCTTGGTGCCGGGCTGCATCCGCTTGCCGGGCTTTGCCAGGCACTCCCACTGATCTCCCTTGACCTGCCGCAGAAGCAGCAGCTCACACACAGCACCGGTGGGCTGTTTGACCCCCACGATGCGGGCGGGCAGCACCTTGGAGTTGTTGACCACCAGCAGGTCACCCGGCTCAAGATATTCCGGCAGATCGCGGAAGATCCGGTGCTGGATGCTGTCGTCCTTCTGGCTCAGAACCATGAGCCGGGCCGAATCTCTGGGGTCTGCAGGCTCCTGTGCAATGAGTTCTTTGGGTAAATCATACCAAAAATCTTTTTTTAACATGCTTTGCATTTGCCTTTCCGATGATTGACACGAGTGCCGTATCAATGTTATCATAAAATCTGTATAAACAGTATCTATTATATTGCAAGGTCGGCTTGTTTGCAAGCCGTGTTCGATGTAAATTTGCTTTTTATTGAAAGGAAAGGTGCTGGAAATGGAAAAACAGTATAAAGTTGGTATCGTTGGTGCAACTGGTATGGTGGGGCAGCGTTTTGTGACCCTGCTTGAGAATCATCCCTGGTTCAAGCTGACCACGCTGGCCGCATCCGGCCGCAGCGCAGGCAAGACCTATGAGGATGCCGTTGGCAGCCGCTGGGCAATGACCACTCCAATGCCCGAGAGCGTCAAGAAGATGGTCGTGCTGGATGCCGCCAAGGTGGAAGAGGTCGCTTCTCAGGTCGATTTCATCTTCTGCGCAGTCAATATGCCCAAGGCCGAGATCAAGGCACTGGAAGAGGCTTACGCAAAGGCTGAGTGTCCCGTGGTCTCCAACAACAGCGCAAACCGCTTTACCCCGGACGTTCCCATGGTCGTGCCTGAGATCAACGCGGACCACATTGAGATCATCCCTGCCCAGCGCAAGCGTCTGGGCACCAAGCGCGGCTTCATTGCGGTCAAGTCCAACTGCAGCCTGCAAAGCTATGTGCCTGCCCTGCATCCTCTGATGAAGGAGTTTGGTGTCAACAAGGCTCTGGTCTGCACCTATCAGGCCATTTCCGGTGCAGGCAAGACCTTTGACCGGATGCCCGAGATCGTAGATAACGTTATCCCCTACATCGGCGGTGAGGAAGAGAAGAGCGAGCGCGAGCCGCTGAAGCTGTGGGGCCACATCGAGGGCGATCAGATCGTCAACGCCGAGAAGCCCACGATCACTGCGCAGTGCTTCCGTGTTCCCGTTTCTGACGGCCACACCGCTGCCGTGTTTGTAAGCTTTGACAAAAAGCCCACCCAGGAGCAGATGCTCGAGGCCTGGGCTAACTTCCGCGGCCCTGCACAGGAGCTGAACCTGCCCAGCGCACCCAAGCAGTTCCTTCACTACTTCACTGAGCCCGATCGTCCTCAGCCCAAGCTGGATCGCAACACCGAGAACGGCATGGCTGTCTGCATCGGCCGCCTGCGCGAGGACACCCTGTTTGACTACAAGTTCGCCTGCATGAGCCACAACACCCTGCGCGGCGCTGCCGGCGGTGCCGTGCTGCTGGCTGAGCTGTTGGCGGCAAAGGGCTATTTTGACTGAACAACACGTTCCTGACGGAGCGTACAAAGGAGTTTTATACTATGAAGAATCCTGTCTTTACCGGTGCGGCGGTGGCGATCATCACCCCCATGTACGAAGATGGCAGCATCAACTTTGATGAGCTGGGCCGCATCATTGAAAATCAGATTGCACGGGGCACCGATGCGATTGTGATCTGCGGAACTACCGGCGAATGCTCTACCATGACCGATGAGGAGCAGCTGGCCGCCATCAAGTTTACGGTCGAGACGGTCAACCACCGGGTGCCTGTTATTGCGGGTGCTGGTTCCAATGATACCGATCACGGCTGTGCACTGGCAGCAAAGTCTGCTGCCTGCGGTGCCGATGCCCTGCTGCTGGTGACCCCTTATTACAACAAGACCACGCAGGCAGGTCTGGTGGCTCACTTTACCGCTATGGCCGAGGCGGGCGGCATCCCTGTTATCCTGTATAATGTGCCTTCCCGTACCGGCCTGAACATCACCCCCGAGACAGCGCTGGAGCTGAGCCGGAATCCGCTCATCAACGGCATCAAGGAGGCCTCCGGCAACATCTCTCAGGTGGCCAAGATCGCTCAGCTGTGCGGCGACGAGCTGAACATCTACTCTGGCAACGATGATCAGGTGGTCCCCCTGCTATCTCTGGGCGGCAAGGGTGTCATCAGTGTGGTCTCAAATGTCAAGCCTGAGCTGGTGCACAACTGCTGCAAGGCATGGTTTGAGGGTGACACCAAAACTGCCTGCAAGCTGCAGCTGGAGATCCTGCCCTTGGCGGATGCACTCTTCTGCGAAGTAAATCCCATCCCTGTCAAGTACGCCATGAATGTGCTGGGCTGGGAGGCCGGTCCCTGCCGTCTGCCGCTGGTCGAGCCCAGTGATGCCCACAAGGAGAAGATCGAGCAGGCACTGGAGGCCGAAGGTCTGATTCGGGAATAAACGAAACAACGCACAATGCCCGGTGGAAATGGTTTCTCCCGGGCATTTGCCGTTACAACAGAAAACGAGGAAACAAAAATGACGGATATTATCATTCAGGGCATTGGCGGCCGGATGGGCCACGCCCTCTGCGAGATGATTGCAAACCGGAGTGACTGCCGCGTGGTCGCCGGGATCGACCAGCAGGACGGTGAGCAGAACGGCATCCCCGTATACGACAGTCTGGATAAGCTGGACGGCAAGGGCGATGTCATCATTGATTTCAGCGCTCCTGCTGCTGTGGAAAAAGCGCTGACCTATTGCGAAGCACACAAGATGCCCATCGTGGTCTGCACCACTGGCCTTTCCGAAGAGCTGCAGCTGAAGGTGGTGCAGCTGTCCCGCATTGTGCCCGTGTTCAAGAGCGCCAACATGTCCATCGGCATCAACCTGCTGTCGGAGCTGTGCAAGCGTGCATCGGCCATTCTGGGTGCAGACTATGATGTGGAGATCGTGGAGCAGCACCACCACAACAAGCTGGATGCTCCCAGCGGCACTGCCCTGATGCTGGCCGATGCCATCAACGAAGAGAACAACGGCGCATATCATTATGTTTACGACCGTTCCTCTGTGCGCCAGAAGCGCGACCCCAAGGAGATCGGCATCAGCTCCGTGCGCGGAGGCAGCATCGTGGGCGACCACGAGGTGCTGTTCTGCGGTCCGGACGAGGTCATCACCCTCAAGCATACTGCATATTCCCGCAGTGTTTTTGCAAATGGCGCAATAAATGCTGCTGTCTATCTTGCAAAAAAAGAGCCGGGCCTGTACAATATGGGTAACATGATCGCAGAGCTGTAAGGTCTCTGCGTCTTCCACCATTTTGAGTGGCAGGAGGGCTGACGGAATGGAACAGGCAAGACACGCTGCATCCACGAAACGACATTCGCGGCACGAACTGCAGAACCGGCGAAAACGAAAACCCGTTTTTCTGAGGATGATGGGCGTGCTGCTGGTGGCTGGTGCGGCATTGGCCTGCTTGGGCTTCTGGCGCTTCCAGACTCCCGGCATCGTGCTTGGCCCTTTTGAGGACGAGCCTTCGACCGCTGAAAGCGTTTCCCCGCCCGAACCGGAACCGCAGCCTGTTACAACCACACTGCGTTTTTCGGCCACCGGGGACAATCTGATCCATGCTCCCATCTACAAACAGGCAGCCCGCCGGGCAGCGGAAGGCCAGCGATATAATTTTGACTACTGCTACGAGCACCTGCTGGATTTTTATGCCGCGCAGGATGTAAACTGGATCAACCAGGAAACGCTCTGCAGCAAGGAACTGGAGCCTTCCACCTATCCCTGCTTTTCTACCCCCGGTGAATGCGCAGAGGCTCTTTACCGGGCAGGCATCCAGGTGTTCAGTCTTTCCAACAACCACACCTACGATAAAGGTGCCAAAGGTATTGCAGCAACGCTGCGGTTCTGGGACGAGATGCCGGAAGATGTGGTCACGACCGGCCTGTGGTACGGAGAGAGCGATTATAGTACCATCCCCCTGCAGACGGTAAACGGTGTGACGATTGCCTACCTCTCCTACACCGACCACACCAATGGCATCCCGCAGAGCAGTGCCATGACGGCCAATGTCATCTACACCAGCCAGCGGGATGTGATGGAACAACAGGTGCGCAGGGCGTGTGAGCTGGCCGATTTCGTGGTGGTGGGAGTTCACTGGGGCGTGGAGGACAGCCACAAGATCACCCAGATCCAGCGGGACCTCGCCCAGCAGCTTTCCGACTGGGGTGCGGATGTTATTCTGGGCACGCACCCTCATGTGGTGCAGGATGCCGAGTGGAAGACCTCTGTGGATGGCCGTCAGACCTTTGTGGCCTATTCCCTGGGAAATTTCCTCAGCACCCAGAGCAAACCGGATCAACTCATCGGTGCCATCCTGACACTGGAGCTGAACAAGACGACGGACCCGGATGGCAGCGTTCACTGCGCTGTCGCTTCCCCGCAATTACATCCCACCGTGACCCACTATGATGCCGGTAAATCCAACGTCCGCACCTACCTCTTCCGGGATTACACGTCGGAACTGGCGCAGGCGCACGGTGTCCGGGCCGCCTACCCCAGCTTTGGGATAGAGTACATTCAGAACGTATTACAGACCAACATCAACAGCGCGTTTTTGGCGCTCGCCTGAATTTGCAGCCCTTTGGGGCAGATTGGAGTGTTCATTATGTATGGTGTTTCCAAAATCAACATTGAGCCCAGCCTGATGATGATCAGTGTACAGGATGTGGAGTTCAAGGGCAACAGCCTGGCCCGCTACCTGCAGATCTTTGCCGATACCGGCGTTGTGGTGGATATGATCAGTCAGAACGCCCCTCACGGTACCAACATCGATTTCAGCTTTACCGCATCTGCCAGCGATCTGACGCTGGTGATGAAGGCCATCTCTGCCGCCAATCTTGACAAGGATGCCAAGGCCTCCCCGCTGATCAGCGTTGGTTACTCCAAGCTGAACCTCTTTGGTGAGGACATGGTCACCAGCTGCGGTGTAGCTGCCCGGGCCCTGAACGCACTGGCCATGGCTGACATCGAGGTTCTGCTCATTACCACCAGCGATTTGGATATTTCTCTGCTGGTGCGCAGTGAGAACGAGGACTCCGCTTACGATGTGCTGAAGAAGGCCTTTGAGCTGTAAGCTGCCCTTCTCTGTGAATATCACATAAACGTAAAAAGCCCGGCGGCATCCAAAAATCGGATGCCGCCGGGCTTTTATCATACGCTGGTTCTAAAAGATTACAGGGTCACTTTGTGGTAGATCTTCTTGCCCTTCTTGATGACGATACCGTTCTTCAGCTGATCAGCGGTAAAGCTGACAGTGGGAGCAGCTACCTTTTCACCATCCACCAGGACACCGCCCTGCACGACCAGGCGGCGGGCCTCGCCGTTGGAAGCGGCCAGACCGGCCTTGACCATGAGGGTCAGGATGCCGATGGAGCCATCGGTCAGATCCGCTTCGGTCAGCTGAGTGGAGGGCATGTGCTCAGTGTCGGCAGCACCGCTGAACAGGGCACGGGCAGCGTTCTGGGCCTTCTCAGCCTCTTCCTCGCCGTGCACCATTTTGGTCAGCTCGTAGGCCAGGATCTCCTTGGCCTCGTTCAGACGCTGATCCTTCCAGGTGCTCATCTCATCGATCTGCTCCAGCGGAAGGAAGGTCAGCATCCGGATGCACTTCATCACGTCAGCATCGCCGACATTGCGCCAGTACTGGTAGAACTCAAAGGGACTGGTCTTGTTGGGGTCGAGCCAGACCGCATTGCCTGCAGTCTTGCCCATCTTCTTGCCCTGAGAATCGGTCAGCAGGGTAATAGTCATCGCGTAGGCATCCTTGCCCAGCTTGCGGCGGATCAGCTCAGTGCCGCCCAGCATGTTGCTCCACTGGTCATCGCCGCCAAACTGCATGTTGCAGCCGTAGTGCTGGAACATGTAGTAGAAGTCGTAGCTCTGCATGATCATGTAGTTGAACTCGAGGAAGGACAGGCCCTTCTCCATGCGCTGCTCATAGCACTTGGCGCGGAGCATGTTGTTGACGGAGAAGCAGGCACCCACATCACGCAGCAGCTCAACATAATTCAGGTTCAGCAGCCAGTCGGCATTGTTCAGCATCAGAGCCTTGCCCTCAGAGAAATCGATGAACTTCTCCATCTGCTTCTTGAAGCAGGCTGCATTGTGAGCAATATCCTCCTTGGTCAGCATTTTGCGCATATCGGTACGGCCAGAGGGGTCACCGATCATGGTGGTGCCGCCGCCGATCAGGGCAATGGGCTTATTGCCAGCCATCTGCAAGCGCTTCATCAGGGTCAGGGCCATAAAATGGCCTGCAGTCAGGCTGTCTGCAGTGCAGTCAAAGCCAATATAGAAAGTGGCCTTGCCGTTGTTGATGAGGTCAATGATCTCATTGTCGGTGATCTGGGCTACCAGACCGCGAGCCTGCAGTTCTTCGTAAAGGGTCATGGGATTATCCTCCTGTTTTATCGGGCAGAGGACAAAAGAAAACGCCCCCTGCCAAAAATGAATTTGGCAGAGGGCGAGAAAATCGCGGTACCACCTCTGTTTGCCGCCCCCTCACGGAAACGGCCTCACGAGTGCGCCCCACAGAGATGGGATACACTCCTGCGTTTGTAACGCTCGCACGCGGCACAGCCTACTAGCCAAAGCATTCAGCCTGCAACTCCGGGAGGTATTTCCCCTGTTGTTCTGCACACCCCTTGCACCAACCGGGGTCTCTCTGGGCAGACACTAACAAGGTACTTGTTCCCTTCAACGTCTTTCAACAAAAATCAGTTTAGCACAAATCAGCAGGGTTGTCAATCACCGGTTTCATGCTCGGCCAGCCCCAGCATCTCTCTGGCATTGGCACGGGAAAGCTCCGTGACATGGTCACCAGAAATGATATGCGCCAGTGCGTCCACTCTTCCCTCGGTATCCAGCGGGTGGATCTCGGTATAGGTTCGCTCATTCGTGATATTCTTCTGGATAAGCAGATGGCAGTCGGCCAGTGCAGCGATCTGCGCTGTGTGGGTGATGCAGAGGATCTGGTGATCTTTTGCGCTCTGTTTGAGCACCTCACCGATGCGGCTGGCCGCCTTGCCGGATACGCCGCTGTCGATCTCATCGTAGATGACCGTAGGCACTGCGTCCTTATCGGCCATGGCATTTTTGATTGCCAGCGTGATACGGCTCAGTTCACCGCCGGAAGCGATTTTTGCCAGCGGCTTGGGATCCTCACCGGGGTTTGTGGAAATATAAAACTCCACGCTGTCCTGGCCATGGCTGGCCAACGGGCCGCGGGTATGGCGCAGGGTCATGCGGACACCGGGCATGTTCAAAAAATCCAGTGTGCCGGAGATGCGCCTGTTCAATTCCTCAAAGGCTTTCAGGCGGGTCTGGGTCAGCACCTCGGCCTTATCCCGGGCAAGTACATAGAGCCGATGCTTTTCAGCCTGCAGATGCTCTGTCCGCTCCTGTGAGAATTGGATGCGGTCCAGCTCTTCCCTTGCCTGCTGTCCAAAGGCGATGATATCTTCCACAGTATCACCGTATTTTCGCTTGAGCTTGTAGATCAGATCCATCCGCTGTTCGATCTCATCCAGCTCTGCATCATTCGTCTCGTAGCCCTCCAGCCGCCCGATCAGGTCAGCAGAAAGGTCTTTTGCGGTGTAATAAAGATCCAGCAGCTGTCCGGCGGCAGCAGAAAGGCCGCTGTCCAGTTGGGCGGCTCCATCGATCGCATTGGAGGCTTCCCCCAGCAGATCAACGGCACCCGGGGCATCATCTCCGCCCGAAAGCAGCGCATAGCTCTGGGAGATGCGCTCCCGGATGGTGGAGGCATTTGCCAGCACCTTACGGCGGGCCATCAGCGTCTCCTCTTCGCCTGCGGTCAGGCTGGCATCCTCGATCTCCTGTACCTGATAACTCAGCAGATCGATCTTTCGCTGTTTTTCACCCTCATCGGTGATGATGGCATCCAGCTCCTTTTTGACCTTGATAAGCTCCCGGTAAACAGCATAATACTCCTGATACACCGCCCCGTTCTGGGCGTAGGCATCCAGGATACCCTCATGGCGGGCCGGGTTCAACAGGCCTACGGAATCGTGCTGGCCGTTGATGTTGATGAGCCCACCGCACAGTTCCCGCAGAATGGCTGCTGTGGCAGGCATTCCGTTGATGCGGCAGGTGCTCTTGCCCTCGGCAGTGATCTCACGGCTCAGGGTCAGCGCTTCTGAGCGCTCATATCCTGCCTTTTCCAGGCTGTCCAGCACTGCAGGCGGAACATCATCAAATGCCGCCCGGATGACTGCTTTTGCAGCCCCCGTGCGCACCAGATCCTTGGAGGTGCGGTTGCCCAGAATGGCATTGATGGAGTCAATCAGGATAGATTTGCCCGCACCGGTCTCGCCGGTAAGGACATTCAGGCCCTTCTCAAAATGCACGTTGGCCTTCTGGATGACTGCAACATTTTCAATTTGCAGACTGCTCAACATGTTCGTTCTCTCCTGCCTTTATTTCTGCCCGATGTAATGCCCAAGCTCGGTGCAAATGGTCTTTGCGTCCCGCTCTGAGCGGGCCACGATCAGAAAGGTATCGTCACCAGAAAGGGTGCCGACCACATTTTTCCACTTGAGTGCGTCAAACACCTCGCAGGCCGCATTGGCCATGCCAGAGTAGCACTTTACCAGCACCACATGGCCCGCAAAGTCCACCCCCAGGACAGATTCATGGAAGATGGTCTCAAACCGGGCCTGCATCTTGGGGTTAAGTGCCTCGCTGTGGCTGGAAACATAGCGGTAGCCGGTGGTGGTGGCAGCTTTGACAAGGTTCATCTCCCGGATATCGCGGGAAATGGTCGCCTGTGTGGCATCAAAACCTTCCTTGCTCAGGTACTCCAACAGAGTCTCCTGTCGGCTGATGGGATTCTCCTGGATCAGACGCAGGATGGTCTGCTGCCGCTGCTGCTTGCTTTTGTTATCCCCTCGGCTGGTGCGTCCCATGTGATCTTCTCCCTTCGTTGTGTTTGTGTCATCGTCTGCCGCGCAGTTTCTGGTCAATGGCCTGGAACTGGTCGGCCTTGCTGAAGGTGATGAGCTGCACGACCTGATCAGACAGCCGCACCTCCGCGGTGGCTCCGGCTTTTACGGAATAGCCCGCATTCCCATCACAACTGATAAAAACTTCTTCATCTGCCACCTGGCCCACACAGAGGTTGATCTTGCGCTCCTGCGCAAAAACCATGGCCGGGCTGGCAAGGCTGTGGGGGCAGATGGGTGTGACAACGATGCCCTTGGTCTGAGAATCAAGGATCGGCCCGCCTGCCGCCAGAGAATAAGCGGTGGAGCCGGTGGGCGTTGCCACAATGACACCATCGCCCCGGTAATGCTCCACCAGGATATCATCACAATAGATGCTGAAATCCACTGCCTGCTGCAGGCGGCCCTTGGTCATAACCACATCATTCAGGGCATGGCCCTCCCAGCTGTCATCCCCCAGCACACGGACATAAAGCAGCATCCGGTTATCCAGAAAATATTCACCCCGGGCTACGGCGGAGAGCTTGGCTTCCATTTCATCGACCTCACAGGTAGCCAGAAAGCCGCACCGGCCCAGATTGATGCCGAGAATGGGCTTTCTGTATTCCAGTGAGAGGTTGGCTTCATGCAGGATGGTGCCATCTCCTCCGATGGTCAGGATGACATCCGTCCGTTCCAGGCATTCCTTCTGGGTCAGATACTCCACGCCCATGGTCATGCACTCGGCCTGCAGGCCGTCCTGCATCAGCACCTGTGCCCCATGGGTCAGCAGGATCTGCGCCGCACGCTGGGAAATGCCGTAGGCCATAGCCTTGCCGGGGTTTGGGGAAATGTAGACGGTCATCGTCCGCGCCCTCCCTGATTTTATGGATTATGGTTCAGCGGTCCAGCGTAGAATGGCTGGATACCACCACCTGTTCAGCAACCGAATCATCCAGCGCACCGGGTTCATCGCTCTTCTGAACGAACATCAGATATTCAATGTTTCCCTCAGGGCCCTTGACGGGGCTGAAATCCAGTCCGCAGACCTTGAAGCCGTTGGCAGCAGCATAGCCCATGGCATTGTGCAGCACCTCACGGTGGGTGGCAGGGTCACGGACAACGCCGTTTTTGCCCACCTTTTCGCGGCCAGCCTCAAACTGAGGCTTGACCAGGCAGACACCCATAGCGTCCGGAGTGGTGATGGCCTGCGCCACCGGGAAAATATGATGCAGCGAGATAAAAGAGACATCTACACTGAAAAACTCGATTGGCTCTGCCAGCTGGTCAAGGGTCACGTTGCGGATGTTTGTGCGCTCCATATTGACCACTCGCTCATCGGTGCGCAAACTCCATGCCAGCTGACCGTAGCCCACATCCACTGCGTAGACCTTGACTGCCCCATTTTGCAGCATACAGTCGGTAAAGCCGCCGGTGGATGCGCCAATGTCCATGCAGACTTTCCCCTTGGGGGTCAGCGGAAAACACTGCATCGCCTTTTCCAGCTTCAGGCCGCCGCGGCTGACATAACCGATATCATGGCCGCGCACCTCCACCTTGGCATCTTCTTTGATCATCTCACCGGCTTTGTCTACCTTCTGTTCATTGACAAAGACCACGCCGGACATGATCATCGCCTTGGCGCGCTCACGGCTCTGGATCAGGCCATGCTGAACCAGATATTGATCCAAACGAATCTTCAAGATTCTGCTCCTTTCCATGTACGGATGGCCTGTGCCAGATGTTCTGCATCCAGGCCGGTGCTTTGCTTGATCTGCGGAACCGTCGCATGGGGCAGACGCACATCCTCCACACCACGATGGATATAAGCACCCTGCCATCCTGCTTTCCGCAGAGCCATTTCCAGATGCTCACCGATGCCGCCGCAGGCTACGCATTCCTCCGCAAGCAAAACAACGTCATATCTTGAAATTTCAGAAATAAGCTCAGGTGTAAAGGGATATATCTTTACAAGCTTATAAACATCACAGGGAACATTTTCTTTGCCCAGAAGCTTCGCCGCAGTCAGCACATCCTCGACTTCGTCGGCGTAACTGACCATTACAGTCTTAGCATCAGGGGCGGTATAGAGCCGGTCATATTCCCTGCCGGAACAGCCAAACTGCGCCAGTGCTGCGCTCTCACCACCGCGGGGATACCGGATTGCCCGGGGACCCTGCATCTCATCACTGAGCAGGATGGGCAGCCAGTGCCGCAGTTCGGCATAGTTGGAGGGCGAATAGACAGGAATTCCCACCTGACTGAGGAAGGCCGGGTCGAAGATTCCCTGATGAGTCTCGCCGTCTGCCGGAACAAAACCGGCCCGGTCGATGGCAAGGACAACATTCTCCTTCAGCAGGTTCACATCATGGATGATCTGGTCATAGGAACGCTGCAGGAAGGTGGAGTAGATGCAGACTACCGGCAGCATTCCCTGGCTGGCAAGGCCCGCTGCAAAGGTCACAGCATGCTGCTCTGCCATGCCCACATCAAAGAAACGCTTGGGGTGGGTGTGTGCAAAGAACTGCAGGCCCGTACCATACTTCATTGCGGCCGTGATGGCACAGATCTTCTGGTTTTCCGCCCCCTCCTTGTTCAGGACATTGCCGAACACCGTCGAGAAAGACTCCTTGGGAGCCACCTCAGGGTCCGGGATGCTGTTGACCAGATCAAAGGTCGAAACACCGTGGAAGTTACCGGGGTTGCTCTCAGCCGGGGCATAGCCTTTGCCTTTCTTGGTCACGACATGCAGGAAATGGGGGCCGGGCTGCCTGTGGATATCGCGCAGGATCCCTTCAAGCTCCGGCTCATTGTTACCATCAAAAGGACCATAATAGTGGAAGCCCATATCCTCAAACATGGTCGAATGATACATTGCCCTGCGCACCATGGCCTTGCTGTTCTGGATCGCAGATTTCAGCGGTGGGCCGATGACAGGCACGCCATCCAGAAAGGAACGCACATTTTCCTTGGCATCGTAATAGCGGCTGGTGGTGCGCAGATGGCTCAGGTAGCGGGACAACGCGCCCACATTCTTGGAAATGGACATCTTGTTGTCGTTCAGGATGACCAGCAGATTGTCCAGCCCGCCGATATTGTTCATGCCCTCGTAGACCATACCGCCGGTAAAGGCACCGTCACCAATGAGGGCAACCACCTGTCCCGGCTCGCCCCGCAGCTTTTTGGCCCAGGCAATGCCCACGGCCAGCGAGAGCGCGGTGTTGCCGTGACCGGCAATAAAAGCATCATGCTCACTTTCGTTTGGGTTCGGGAAACCGGAAATGCCATCCAGCTGCCGCAGCTTGGCAAAGCCCTCGCGGCGGCCGGTCAGCAGCTTGTGGGTATAGCACTGATGGCCCACATCAAACACGATCTCATCCGTGGGGGTGGTCAGCACCCGGTGCAGAGCCACCGTCAGCTCCACAGCACCCAGATTGGATGCCAGATGGCCGCCGGTCTTTGATACGTTATCCAGAAGAAATTCACGGATTTCTGCGCAAAGCTGCACGGTCTGCTGACTGGACAGCTTTTTCAGATCGCTGGGCTGAGAGATTTTCTCCAGCAAAGGCGAATTCATAAATTCACGTCCTTCTCACGTTTTGAAATGGGGCGCTCAGAGGCCCATAGGATAGAGGAAGCCGACCAGTATACCCAGTGCAAAACCGGCCATAACCTGCAGCGGAGTGTGACCAACCATCTCTTTCAGGTGCATATTCTGCAGGAAGGGATTGTTTTTCTCGGTCACTTCGATCCACTGCTCCAGCATCTTGTTCAGCACCTTGGCCTGCTCACCGGTCTCGCGGCGCACACCCATAGCATCGTGCATGGTGATGATGGCAACAACTGCGGCCACCGCAAAGATAGCCGAATGGATACCCTCGCTGCGTGCCGTAGCAATGACCATGGCCGTTACCGTGGCACTGTGGGCACTGGGCATACCGCCATCGCCCCACATCCGCTCCAGCTGGAACCTGCCCAGCAGGACGAAGTTGATGATGGTCTTGAGCACCTGCGCCACAAACCAGGACAACAGGGATACTGTAAGGATCTCATTGAACGTCAGGACGCTATGGATAAATTGCATGGTAGTTCCACCTTCTTATTTTTTCGGATCAGCTGCGGCGCACCAGCAGCTCTTTTGCCAGCTGCTCCAGGAAAGCGGCCTTTTCGCCAAATTCCGCGTGCAGGGAGGCGCAGGTCTCGTTGTTCAGTTTTTTTGCTAGCTCCATGGCACCCTCGGCCCCATACAAGGTCACAAAGGTGGTCTTGCCGTTCTCACTGTCGCTGCCAATGGGTTTGCCCAGCTGTTCGGCGGTGCTGGTCACATCCAGCACATCGTCCACGATCTGGAACACCAGACCAATGCCGAAGGCATAGTCCTCCAGCTCCTTGCACTGGGCCTCATTGGCCTGAGCAGCGGCAGCACCCATCTGAACAGCAGCATTGATGAGCGCACCGGTCTTGTTCCGGTGGATCAGCCGCAGCTGCTCTTCAGTGGCAGCCAGTGCCTCATATTTCAGGTCAAGCTCCTGCCCGTAAACCATGCCATGGCTGCCTGCACCAGCGCCCAAGGCCCTTGCGGCCCGCACACTGACAACGGGCGAAGCCGGTGCATTTGCAACCACGTTGAACGCCTCGGTCAACAGTACATCGCCGGCCAGCATAGCAGTGGATTCACCAAAGGCCTTGTGGCAGCTGGGCTTGCCCCGGCGCAGGTCATCGTTGTCCATACAGGGCAGATCATCATGGATCAAAGAATAGCAGTGCAGCATCTCGACCGCCGCCGCAAACTGCTCGGCTGCTTCAGCGCTGCCGTTGAGCATATCGCACACGGCCAGAACCAGCACTGCGCGGATGCGTTTGCCGCCGCCCAGCAGGCTGTAACGGGCAGCCCGGCAGACCTCAGATTCCTCGGGCAAAAAAGTCTCGCAGGCCTTTTCCAGTGCCTGATTTGCCCTGGCAAGATACTCTTGATACTGCTTCGCGTAATCCATGAAACTTCCTCCTTAATGTGCGGCATCCGGCCGGGGGGCCCGCTGCGCGTCGATCTCATCCAGCTGCAGCGTGGCCTTTTCCAGCGTACCGTTACAATAATCCATCAGGGATGCGGCTTCGGCATAGAGTTTGACCGATTCCGCCAGCGTTGTTTCCGGCTGCTGCATCTGTTCAAGGATGGCTTCCAGCCGGGTCATTCCATCCTCAAAGCTTTTGGGTGCTCTCATCCAGTTCCTCCACTGTGTTGACCGTGCAGGTCACGCGGTGTTCCGTGCCCCGGAGTTTACAGGTCTGCCCGGGCCGGAGTGCATCCGGCGTGCAGATCCTTCCCCTATTGTCCTGCACCATGGCATAGCCGCGGGCCAGTACACCGTAGGGGTTCAGGGATGCGGCAAGTGCCGCCGTATGCTTCAGACGCAGCTCTCCGGCCTGCAGCTTACCTCTGGCGGCAGTTTGCAGCCGCCCGGCCAGAGTATCCAGGCGGGCAGCACGCTCCTCCAGCGCTGCCTGTACACCAGCACGGGAAAGCAGCTGTTCGGTCTGTTCCAGCTTATTATAACATAAACTCAGCTTAAATTGGATACAATTGTGAATATTTTCTTCCAAAGTGCATAATTTCCGTCCTTGTTCGGCACGGTCGGGCACAGCAAGCTCTGCCGCCGCTGAGGGTGTGGGCGCGCGCTGATCTGCCACAAAATCCAGGATCGTAAAATCGATCTCGTGACCAATGGCGCTGATGAGGGGCGTTTTGCAGCGGTAGGCCGCCCGGGCAATGACCTCGGCGTTGAATACCCACAGGTCCTCCCGGCTTCCGCCGCCGCGCGCTACAATGATCTCGTCCACCCGCCCGCTTTTGTCCAGCCGGGTAATGGCATCGGCGATCTCCTCTGCCGCTTCAAAGCCCTGCACATTCACAGGAGCCAGCAGCAGACGCACTGCGGGCCAGCGCCGACCGATGACATTGCGGATATCCTGCAGTGCAGCACCAGTCTTGCTGGTAACAAGGCCGATACACTGCGGGAACCGGGGCAGCGGCTTTTTGTGCTCCGGTGCAAACAGTCCTTCTTTGTCCAGTTTCGCCTTCAGCTGTTCAAAGGCCAGCTGTGTCGAACCGATGCCGTCCGGAAACATGTCGTTGACATAGACCTGAAACGCACCGTCCCGCTCGTAAAGGGTCACACGGCAGCGCACCACCACCTTCATGCCCTCTTCGGGCTGGAAGCCCAGCCGCCGCGCATCGGAGCGGAACATCACAGCCCTGACGCTGGCGGCTTCGTCCCGCAGGGAAAAGTAGCAGTGCCCGCTCCGGGCGTTCTGTACAAAGTTGGCGATCTCGCCCCGCAGGGCCAGATCGAACAGAACATCATTCACGTCCAGCAGATTCTTGACGTACCGGTTCAGGGCCGAGACTGAGATCACTTCA
The DNA here is from genome assembly GCF_017377535.1 of Faecalibacterium sp. Marseille-Q4137. Taxonomy (NCBI): domain Bacteria; kingdom Bacillati; phylum Bacillota; class Clostridia; order Eubacteriales; family Oscillospiraceae; genus Faecalibacterium; species Faecalibacterium sp. Marseille-Q4137. Next base: position 89,486 of record NZ_JAFREK010000001.1, on the reverse strand, counting down.
GCCATAATCCAGCCTCCTGTGCGGCAAGAATGGACACACCGATGGCGTTGTCGCTGGAATACTGCCCGGGCACGAAATACACCTGCGGAAGGCGCTGCTGCACCCAGGCACGGATGATATCACTGCTCATCACACCGCCCGCACAGACCACCGGTAGGCCGGGGTATTCCTTCTGGGCGGCTTTTGTCATCTTCACCACGGTATCCGCTACACAAAGCAGGCAGTATTTGCAGACATACTCCGGGGTTTTGCCCTCATTCAGCAGGGCATTGCACTGATTTTCTAGCCCCGAAAGACTGCACTGCATCCCCTTCACGCTGGATCTTGGCTTAATGGGTTCCTCACACAAGGCAGCCAGACGGGAAACTTCCACACCTGCCGGGAAGCCAAACCCCAGCTTGACCCCCACACGATCCACTGCCTGCCCGGCGTATAGGTCGGTGCTGGTGCCCAGTGTGGTGATTTCCTTTACCTCATTGCAGAGCAGAAGATCCGTTGTACCGCCTGAGATGTGGAAGAGCAGCACTTTCTGGCGGAAGAGCTCTTCCCCTTTTGCTGCAAACAGCGCTGCCGCTGCGTGTCCCTGCTGATGGGTGGTATGGATGAGCGGGATGCCCCGGGCCTGCGCAAAGGCTGTGGCCGCGCTGACACCCGCCAGGAAGCAGGGCATATAGCTTCCCTCCACGGGGCGCGGCTTCTGGGAAACGCCCACTGCCGAGATTTGGGTCAGATCAAACTCCCGGCCAAGCTCCTCCAGCATCTCGGGCAGAGCCGCGGTATGGTGGAAGAGCGCATCACTCTGCCGCAGGCCCAGCTGGCCTTCCTTGACCGGCAGAAAACGTTTCTTTGCGCAAACAACCTCTCCGGCTGTGTGAAAAACCGCCAGAGAGGTTGCATAGTTGCTTGTGTCGATGCCCAGCGTATAGTGGCTCACTGTTCTTCCGACTCCACCGGCTCCGTATCCAGACCCTGCTCACGGGCAACAGCACCCAGCAGACCATTCACGAACTGATAGTCCTCATCTGCGCCGTATTTCTTGGTCAGCTCCACAGCCTCATTGATGACAACACCGGGCTTACGCTCGTCGCCATACAGCATCTCAGCCAGAGCCAGACGCAGGACAGTCAGGCTGACACGGGGCAGGCGCTCCATGGTCCAGTTGCGCAGATGGTCACGGATGAGGTCGTCCACCTCTGCAGAATGGCTGTAATAGGCACTCAGCAGGCGCTGGCCGAACACATCCACAGGACGCTCTTCCCCACACTCATTGTTCGTATCCAGTGCTTCCTGCAGGGGCACATCACCAAAGGTCTGGGAAAAAGCCAGCAGGAACGCATTCTCACGGGCTTCACGACGGGGCAAAATATTTTCCATAATCTTCCTCTTCTACTTTTTATTCCTGTTCCTCGGCCGCAAGGCCGGCAATGACAAGGTTCACACGGCTTACCGTGACATTGGTCATGTTCTGAACAGCAGACTTGACATTCTCCTGTACCTTTTCGGCCACAGCAGGGATCTTTGCACCAAACTTGACCACCAGATTCAGGGTCAGTTCCGCGGTACCGTCCCGCATCTCCACGGTAACAGGGGGCTGGATGCTGGCAGCAGCCAGCAGCTCCTTGACCTTTTTGTTCTGCTTGCCGCAGGAGACCTCGGACACACCGTCCACTTCCAGTGCAGCACAGCGTGCGATCTTGCCGATGACCTCGGTGGAAATTTGCAGGCTCCCGCCCTTAAGATCCATATTCTGTAAATCCATTCTATGGTCCTCCATCTAAAATAAGCGTGTGCTCATTTATTTTATTTCCATCTGTTCAGGGAAGCTTCCCTGTCATTGAATGCTTACGTCTTATTATAGCAAAGTTTTGGAATTTATACAACACCCACCTGCATTTCTTGCCATCTGTTTCTGTTCAACTTGACGGATTCCACTGCGCAAAGTGCAGGCTGCCATACAACACACTGCAAAGACGAGCAGGGCACAATCCGGCGGCACCCGCCGCATCAAAAGTACCCGGGCAGGCAGAGTGCTGAACACATCCGCCTCCCCGCCAGGCAGCAGCAGATAGAACAGGGCCAGTGAAAGCGGCAGATGGAGCAACCTGGACCGGTAGAGCGGGCGCAGGGTCATTTCCGGCGGGCAGATGGTGCGCACCTGCAGCAACACAGAAAGCCCCTGCACGCTCAGTGCTACACAGCAGAGCAGGCTCCCCCATCGTCCGGTGCGGGAGGCCAGGTCACAGCCGGAGCAGACTTCCAGCAGAATGGAACAGAGTGTGCCCGCACCGGCAGGCAAAAGCGCCCCTGCCCCGGCGGCCAGCATCCGGAAAAAGAGGATAAACCCACAAAGCTTGCAGTACGTTATGGCGGCATCGGCCAGGATCTCATCCAGCCGCGGCGGTGCAGGGGATGCTGGTGCTGCAGATTCCGGTTTGACCGAACGCACTCCTGCAAACCGGTTCAGCAGGGCGGCAGTCAGATAGTTTGCGGTGATCTGTGACGCAAACAGCAGCACGCCAAGCTCTGCACTGCCCAGCAGGCTCTGCCCCACCGTCAGAACCACAAAGGATGGCCCGGAACAGATACAGGCAGGTAGCAGGGCATCCGCTTCCTCAGCCGTAAGCTGACCGGTCCTGACTGCCTGCGCCGCAGCACTGGCCGCTGGTGCAAAGCCACCCAGGAACCCGATGCAGAGCACCCGTGCCGCACAGGGTGTGCGGATGCCGATGCCCCACGCCGCCAGACGGAACGGCAGGGCCAGCAGGTCGCTTTCCGGGCATTGGATGAGTAAGCGCGATACCACGAGAAACGGGAACAGCGAGAGCAGCAGCGGCCCGCTGCAGAGGGTCAGCCCTTCCCGCAGAGCAGCGGCACAAATCTCCGGCACTGCAAACGGCAGAATCCCTGCCGCCAGTGCCAGCAAAAACAAACCCGTCTGATCCCATCTGAAAAGCTGATTCATACACACGCCCTCCGGTTCCATATATATGTGATACGGGGCGCAGTTTTGCCCGGCGGGGAGGGAGCGGGTGTGAAACAGCAGAAAACCGGGCGGCTCTCCCTGCGCGGCTGGTTTGGTCGGATGCTGCGCCAGCCTCCCCGGGGCTTTTACGGCCAGCCGTCTGTCTATCTGAGCGGCGGTGTGATGGAGATCGAGCACTTCCGCAGGGTGCGCACCTATGAGGAGGGCAGGCTCTGCCTGGAATTTGCGGGCGGGCTGTTCACCGTGTATGGGGACGGGCTTAGAATCGAAACGCTGGCCGCTCACCGCATTACCCTGCGGGGGCGGTTCCTGCGCACGGATTTTTCCAGCAGTTAGGGGGGATGCAGCATCTTACAGCTTTGGGCCGGGGCAGCATTTTCTGCCCGGAACGGTGATACCGATGGCCTGCTCTCCGAAGCTGCACGGACAGGCCTGCATCTCACCGACATCTTCCCTGCTCCCGGCGGCTTTACAGCCCGATGTGCGGCATGGCGTTACCTCCGGCTGGCAAAACTTGCCCGCAAGCGGCGGGTGCATCTGCGCATCCGCAAAAAGACAGGGCTGTTTTTTCTCCTGCGGCCCTACCTCCGGCGGCGGGGGCTGTGGGCCGGGCTTTTGCTGTTTGTGCCGCTTTTGCTTTGGTCACAGGGCCTTGTCTGGGCTGTGGATGCTTCCGGCCTGACGACCGGCCAGCAGGCGCGGGCAGCTTCCGTGCTGCGGGAAACCGTTTCCCTGATGCCGGGCAGTATCGTCACGCAGGAAAAACTTGCCGCCGGGGAATATGCGCTGCTCCAGAGCGGTGAGTTCTCGTGGGTCAGCCTGAATTTTCTGGATGGGCGGCTGGAACTGGAAGCGGCAGAAGCCAAACCGGTGCCGGAGATCGCCGCCGGAACGCTCCATGGCCTGCGGGCAAAGGCTGCAGGTACGGTGGTCAGCACAAACCTTGTCAGCGGGACGATGCTGGTGATTCCCGGGCAGGCAGTGGAAAAAGACCAGGGACTCATCGGCACTGCCCGGGCTGAACGGGACGGCACGCTGATCTTTCAGCCTGCCGCCGGAAGCGTCCGGGCACAGTTCGAGTGGGAGTTTGCGGAAGAGCTTCCGCTGATGGCTGCCACATACCAGCTGACCGGAAACACTGCCGTTCAGCGAAGGCTTTTCCTTGCCGGGCAGGTGTTCCCATTGCCTTCCCTTTTCTCCCCTGCGGACGATTCCACGGCGGTCACACGGCATCTTCAGCCAGAGCTTCTGGGGCTGACGCTCCCGCTTTCCGTTAAGGAAACCACCTATTACGAACAGGCAGAAAATGAAATTCATTCCTCAGAGGATGAAGCCAGAGCACTGGCCCGTCTGCATGGCTTACAGGCCTTGCAAAATGATTACCCGGACGCAGAATTTGTGGCGCAGAAAGTAGATGTCACAACCGAGAACGATATGCTGCATTACCGGGTAGTCTACACCATCATTGCTGATATCTGCACCTGAAAACGGCCCGGAGTTTCTCGCTCCGGGCCGTTTTCAGGTTACATCTTATGCATTTTCGGCGGGCTCTTCGGCCGCTTCTTTTTTATAAGCAGCCTTCTCCACCAGCTGATTCAGGTCAAAATGATATTTAGTGTGGCAGAAATGACAGACGACCTCGCAGTCAGGATCCTCATCCCGGAGCTTTTCCAGCTCCTTGCGACCCAGGCTCAGCAGCATCTCTTCGGTGCGCTCGGCACTGCAGTCACACTCGTACTGCACCTCGCGCTCATCCAGAACATTGGGGTTGAAGCCTGCCAGTGCAAGGTTCATCATATCCTCGGGGGTCTTGCCTTCCCGAAGCAGTTCAGTAACGGAAGGCATGGCGGCGATGTTCTGCTCCAGCTGGGTGATCTCGGCATCGGTGGCACCGGGCAGCAGCTGCAGCAGGAAGCCGCCCGCGCAGGCAATGGTCAGGTCAGTATCCACCAGCACCCCCAGAGCGCAGACGGTGGGCACCTGCTCGCTGTAAGCATAGTAGCTGGTCAGGTCCTCGGCGATCTCGCCGGAGACCAGCGGCACCTGGCCCACAGTGGGTTCTTTCTGCAGGCGGTTGTCACGGATGACAGTCAGCACGCCGTTTTTGCCCACAGCACCGCCCACATCCAGATGGCCGTTTGCTTTCAGAGGCAGCTCTACCAGCGGGTGGTCGATGCAGCCCTTGACATTGCCGGTGCCATCGGTACAGGCAACAACCGTGCCGGTGGGGCCGCCGCCCGCCACACGCAGCGTAATGGAATCGCCATCGTCCTTGAGCATGGAGCCCATCAGGGACGCACCGGTGAGCAGGCGGCCCAGGGCTGCGCTGCAGGTTGCACTGGTGTGGTGCAGCTGCTCGGCCGTGCGGACGATCTCAGTGGAGTCCACACCACAAAACACAACACCGCCGTTTTCAGAAATACCGCGGATCAGATTAGACATTTTCTTTTTCCTCCAATTGGGTATACTGCTTGACGGCACAGAAGAAATAGCGTTCGCTCTCTTCGGTCAGGGGGCCGAAGCTCTCACCGTCGCAGACCTTTTCCAGCACAAAGCCGTGCTTTTCCAACGCAGCTCGGATGGTATCCAGGTCGTAGGTATATTCATAGAACTGTTCATGGAAGTGTTCGCCGGTCTCGCGGTAATCGATGTCCACCGTGATCTCCACCCGGCGGTCCGCAGGGTGATAGTGGTTGCGCCAGACGCAGGCAGCATCCTCTTCCTCAAAGGTAAATACATTCTCCCCCAGCACCTTCTGGTGCTTGTAAGGGGTGTTCATATCAAAGAGGAACACGCCGCCCTCTTCCATGAAAAAAGCCGCGTTGGCAATGGCGGTATCCAGGTCCGGGATGTGGTTGAAGGTATCGAAGGTAGACACTGCGCCACGAATCGTGCCGTAGAGGTCGAGCTTGAGCAGATCCTGCTGCAAAAGCAGCAGCTTGCCGGAAAGGCCCAGCTGTTCCGCCTTATCCCGCACAACACAGAGCATCTCCTCGGACTGATCGATGCCGATCATATCATAGCCCGCCTGGGTCAGCATCAAGGTCAGCTCCCCTGTTCCACAACCCAGATCGGCCAGAATGCCATCCCGGATATCGTGGGCATTCAACTCCTGCCGGATCTGCTCATAGAGGGCATCGTAGTCGGCTTCGCCGTTGAATTCATCATAGAAATAGGCAAATTCATTGTAGGCCATGGTTTACTCCGCTTCCTCGTCATCGGTGAACTCAGCCGCCACGGCCTCGTTCAACACCGCCTGCAGCTCTGGGATGCCGTAGCCGTTCTCGCCGCTGGTCAGTACCACCTTCTGGCAGCCATAGGGCAGGCAGATCTTTTCAAAATCCTCCTGTGTCTTGGCCAGCTGGCTCTTTTTGAGCTTATCGGCTTTGGTCAATGCCACAACAAAGGGGATCTGATGGTAGTGCAGATACTTCAGCATCTGCAGGTCATCTGCGCTGGGGGCATGGCGGCAGTCGATGAGCTGCACCAGCAGGGTATGATGCCGGGGAGCCTCAAAATAGCTGTTGATGAGGTCATCCCAGCGCTCGCGGTCTGCATTGCTGACCTTGGCATAGCCATAGCCGGGCAGATCCACAAAATAGCAGTTGTCCACCTCATAGAAGTTGATGGTGGCCGTTTTGCCCGGTGTACTGGATACACGGGCAAGGTTCTTGCGGTTGCACAGCTTGTTGATGAGGCTGGACTTGCCCACGTTGGAACGGCCTGAGAAGCTGAGTTCCGGACGGTCACTTTCGGGCAGCTGGCTGGAAATGCCGTAGCTTGCAATAAAATCCGCTTTGTTGTAGTTCATCGTTTGCTCCTTTGATTAGCAGACAGCCCCCGGCTTCGGTTTTTCCGGTGCGGGCGGGATGGCCGCTTCCACCGGCTTTGCTTTTTTGGCGGGGTGCGGATGACGGGCAGAAACGCTCTTGGGCTTAAGCAGAGCGGCATTGAGCACCTGCGCGAGGTCAGACATGGGCAGGAAGGTCAGATTCTTCTTCACCTCGTCATCCACCTCGTACAGGTCCGGAACGTTATCCTTGGGGATGAGCACAGTTTTCATCCCCTCACGGTAGGCAGCCATGCTCTTTTCGCGCAGACCGCCGATGGGCAGCACATTGCCGTGCAGAGTGATCTCGCCGGTCATGGCAACATCACCGCGCACCGGAATGCCGGACAGGCAGGACACCAGAGCCGTGGTCAGAGTAACACCGGCGCTGGGGCCGTCCTTGGGCACGGCACCCTCGGGGGCATGGATGTGCAGATCGCACTTTTTCAGCCGCTCAGGGTCGATGCCGTATTCCTCGGCGTGGACACGGACATAGGTGATGGCCAGCTGGGCACTTTCTTTCATCACGTCGCCCAGCGAACCGGTGACGGTGATCTTGCCGCTGCCATTGTCCATGACCTGGACTTCGATGGGCAGGGTCTCGCCGCCGATGCTGGTCCAGGCCAGACCGTTGGCAATGCCAATGGCATTGGTCCGGTTGAGAAAATCGGGCTTGACGAAGCGGGGCCCCAGCAGCTCTTCCAGGCTGCTGCCGGTCACAGAAACGTTTTCCGCCTCACCGGACGCGATCTTGCGGGCGCACTTGCGCAGGACACTGGTGATGGTACGCTCCAGGGTGCGGACACCGGCCTCACGGGTGTAGCCGTCAATGATGCCGTAGAGCGCGCTCTGGGAGAAGGTGACCTTCCCGGCCAGACCGCAGGCCTTGAGCTGCTTGGGTACCAGATGCTTGCGGGCAATGTTGTATTTCTCCACCCGGGTATAACTGGGCAGCTCAATGACATCCATGCGGTCACGCAGAGGGCCGGGAATGGCGCTCAGATCATTTGCCGTAGTGATAAAAAGCACATGGCTCAGATCAAACGGCATATCGATAAAGTGATCATTAAAGGTGGTGTTCTGCTCGGGATCAAGGGCTTCCAGCAGGGCAGCGGCCGGGTCACCCCGGAAATCGCCCGCCAGCTTGTCGATTTCGTCCAGCAGCATCAGGGGGTTGGAGCTCTTGGCGGAGATCATGGCGTTGATGATCTTGCCGGGCATGGCCCCGATATAGGTGCGGCGGTGGCCGCGGATCTCTGCCTCATCCCGCACACCGCCCAGACTGATGCGCACATACTTGCGGTTCAGGCTCTCGGCAATGGAGCGGGCAATGCTGGTCTTGCCGACACCCGGAGGGCCGACCAGGCAGATGATCTGCCCCTTGACATCCGGAGCCAGCTTACGGACAGCCAACACCTCAAGAATGCGGTCCTTGACTTTCTTCAGGCCGTAGTGGTCACGGTCAAGGATGCGCTGTGCCTTGGCAATATCAAGGTCGTCCTCGGTAAAGCTGTTCCAGGGCAGATCCAGGCAGGTATCCAGATAGGTGCGGATGACCGTTCCCTCCTGATTGCTGCTCTGCATCTTGGCAAGGCGGTCCACTTCCTTGAGCAGTTTCTTCTCCCGCTCCTCGTCCAGATGCAGCTCCTGGATCCTGCGGCGATACTCCTCGGCCTCTGCCGTGGTATCATCGTCCTCGCCCAGCTCCTGGCTGATCATGTGCATCTGCTCATGCAGGTAGTAATCACGCTGGTTCTTATCCATGGCCTCGTCCACTTTCTGGGCGATCTCCTTGTCGATCTCCAGCATCCGGCGTTCCCGATGCAGGCGTTCCACCAGCAGGCGCAGACGGCCGATGAGGGTGCTTTCCTCCATCACAGCCTGCTTATCCTCAAAGCGGAAGAGCAGATTGGCGGGGATGTACTCGCACAGGAAGGCGGGGTCGTTATTCGAGGTAACAGCAAACACCACGTCCTTGCTGATGCGGGGATTCATGGAAAGCACCGCGTCGAAGCTCGTTTTCACGTTGCGGAGCAGGGCCTCTGCCTCGGTCTCTTCCTCTGCCTTGATGGGGCGCACAGGAGCCGGCCGCACCGATGCCAGCAGGAAGCTGCCATCGGTATCCAGCTCGGTGCGCTTGGCGCGGAACTTGCCCTCCACCAGAATGCGCACCAGATCATCCGAAACACGCATGACCTGCTTGATCTCGGCCACAACGCCGTACTGGTACATCTCCTCTGCCTTGGGGTCCTCAGCCTTCATATCCTTCTGCGCAATGAGGAACACCTCGGATTTATTCCGCACGGCCCATTCCACAGCGGCAATGCTCTTGTCACGACCCACCTCAAAATGCAGCAGGTTGTTGGGGAACACCACCAGCCCACGCAGGGCAATGGCGGGAAGATGGAGGATATTGCGCTCCACCTTGACAGTCACTTTTTCAGACATAAACTCATACCTCCCAGCTGCCCCGCGCCAAAGTGCGCTATCCCGTGGGCAGTTTTTATGTTGGGTAAAAATTCAGATTTGATTTATTATATCGGATTCCGGCCCCGGTTGCAACCGGGCAGCTCATCCTTTGCGGTTTTCCTGGATATTATAACCCAGCCGTCCCAGCGCAGGCAGTATGGCCCGCAGGGTGACACTGGTGAGCATTCCCATCACAAGGCCCAGCACCAGCATAATCGGTGCATAGTAAAGGGACACTGCTGTGGAAAGGATGACACTGGCTCCCAGCAGCTGTCCGATGTTGTGGGCCAGCGCGCCGCAGACCGACAGGATGAACCAGGTAGGCCGCAGCGGGCAGTGATAGTAGAGCAGCCACATCACCAGCAGTGAGAGCAGGCCGCCGCAGAGGGAAAGAAAACCTGCCGTCCAGCCGGAGACCAGAAAGACGAAGAACGCCTTCAGCACATCCAGCACAAGGGCCTGTTTTGGCCCCATGAAGAACAGGGCATACATCACCACAATATTCGCCAGACCCAGCTTCATGCCTGGCAAAAGCCCGGGGATGACCAATGTGCCCTCGATGAAGGAAAGCGCCATCGCCAGAGCAAACAGCAGACCTGAAAGGGCGATGCTGTGCGTTTTGTTGTAATTGCGGCGGTTATGAGGCATCATTGTTCTCCTTTGCAGCGGATTATTCTTCACCAGCAGCCTGTTCGTACTGTTCCTGCTCTTCCATTGCCTTTTCCCAGGCAGCAAACAGCTCCTCCTGATGGAAACGCAGATCACTGAGCTCATCGCTCTTTTGGCGGAGCAGATCGGGGTCATTGTAGACCTCCGGGGAGTTGATCTCATTGTCAAGCTCCACTTCCCTTGCCCCGCAGGCTTCCATTTCATCCTCGCAAGCCTTGATCTTGGCCCGCAGCTCCGCGCGGCGGCGGCGCTGCTCTTTGCCGTAACCGGCCTTGGCGGGCTGATCCCCGGCTTTTTCTGGGGCAGTTGCAGGAGCGGCACGGCCCATCAGGGCATCGTAGCTCGGATACAGAGTAGCCTTGCCATCTTCCAGATAGAGGATGGGACAGCCCAGACTGTTCATCAGATGGCGGTCATGGGTGACCATGAGCAGCGTCCCAGTGTATGCCATCAGGGCTTCAGTCAGGTTCTCACGGGTGTAGATGTCCAGGTGGTTGGTAGGCTCGTCCAGAAACAGCAGATTGGGCCGCTCCAGTACGATCTCAGCAAAGCGCAGGCGGGCCAACTCGCCGCCCGAAAGTGCCTCGCAGGGCTTGAACACTGTCTCGCCCCGGAAACCCAGCTTTGCCAGATGGCTGCGCACTTCCAGCTCCGTCATCCGGGGATATTTGTTCCAGATGACATCGATCACCCGGCCCTGTCCCAAACGGTTCTGCTGCTGGGCAAAAATGCTGGGTCGGGCTCCCGTACCCAGCCGCACCATGCCGCCGGAGGGGCGGCGCTTACCATCCAGCACCTGCATCAGGGTGGATTTACCCGCACCGTTGGGGCCTGCGATCACCAGCCGCTGACCCCGGCAGACCGTGTAGGTAAAGGGTTCCAGCAGGGTGCGCTCCCCGATCCTGATGGTCAGGTTCTTCATCAGCACCAGCTCGTTCCACGGCTCCACATCATACTCAAAGCGGAACTTGAGCTGGTTTGTTTCATCCTTTGGTGCTTCCGTGATCTCCAGCTTTTCCAGCTGTTTGCGGCGGCTCTGGGCCATCTTGGTGGTGGAAGCGCGCACAAGGTTGCGGTCAACATAATCCTGCAGCTTTTCAGCCAGTGCTACATCTGCATCGTGCTGCTTCTGGCGCAGGGCATCGGCAGCTTCCTTCTGAGGCAGATAGGCTGAGAAGTTGCCCTTATAAGTGGTCATGGTCTGGAAGGAGACCTCCCAGATCCTGGTACAGATATTGTCCAGGAAATAGCGGTCATGGCTGACGACCATCACGGCACCAGAATAGCTCTTGAGGTAATTCTCCAGCCATTCCATGGTGGCAAAATCCAAGTGGTTGGTGGGCTCGTCCAAAATCAGGACATCCGGCTTCTCCAACAGCAGCTTTGCCAGACGAAGGCGCGTCAGCTCACCGCCCGAAAGCACAGCGATATTCTTCGTCCAGGTATCCTGCGCAAACCCCATACCGGACAGCACCTTTTTGATGTTGACATCCATATTGTAGCCGTCAGCGGCATCAATGATGTTCTGCAAGGCATCGTGCTGTTCCAGCAGAGAGGCATCCTCCGGGCTGGCGGCCATTCTGCGCTCCAGGATCTGCATCTGGGCCATGGCATCCAGCACATGGGCAAAGCAGGAGCGCATCTCGCCGTAGATATCCAACGTAGGGTCGAGCTTTGCATTCTGTTCCAGATAGCCCAGCGTCACACCATGGGTCACGCTGAACTCGCCCTCGTAGTCCGTATATTCGCCGGTCAGGATCTTCAGCAGGGTCGTTTTGCCTGCGCCGTTCTGGCCCACGATGCCGATGCGGTCCTCCCGTTCGACACTGGCCGTGACATCATGCAGGACGATCTTCTCGCCAAAGCTCTTGCCCAGCTTTTCCAAATGTATCAGCATTGTTCGTTTTCCAATCTCTCACACAGGCCGCACAGCATTACAGCTGGTGGCGGCGATTCTTCAGGCCCACATTGGCCAGCTCCTCCGGCTCCATCACCAGCGGATAAAGCTCCTCCAGGCTGCTGATCTCATAGGTAGGCACGACCTTGCCGAGATTCTCGGCGTGGTTGGGGTTATACCAGCAGGTATCCAGCCCGGCGTTCACACCGCCCTGCACATCACTGCTCAGGCTGTCGCCCACCATCAGCACATGCTCACGGTTCTCCACGCCCAGCGCACGGAGCGCGGCATCAAAAATCTTGCGGTTGGGCTTTTCGCTGTCCATTTTTTCAGAAACGAACACATCCTCCACAAAATCCAGAATGCCGGATTCCCGCACACGGCGGCCCTGCACCCGGTCAAAGCCATTGGTCACTACAGCCAATGTTGCCACTTCGGAAAGTTCCCGGAGCACGTCCAGCACGTTGGGAGATGTCAGGTCAGGGTGGGTAGAGAGCTGATCCAGATAGAATTTGTTCATCTCCACACCGTTGCCTGCGGCATTCACTGCCTTCAGAAAGCGGGTGAACCGCTCCCCCATCAGCTTGTCCCGGCGGATCTGGCCCTTTTCCAGCTGCCGCCAGAGCTCTTCGTTGATGGTGCGGTAGGTCTGCACCGTCTCGGCATCCGGCTCAATGCCGTACTCCCGCAGGGTGTCAGCCAGCGCCTTGTTTTCCGCTGCATCAAAATCCAGCAGCGTATTATCAGCATCAAACAGAACACAATAGTATTTTGCCATGGTTCATTACCCCTCTTTCATACTTGTGTCATTTTCCGGGACGCTTGTTCCCCGATCACCGGGGAATTTTTCCCAGATCAAAAGAACAGCGAGAAGCCAGCCCCGCCCCGGCAGAGCTGGCTTCCAGTTATTCCTGAACTATCTCATAGGTTTCATCATCGGTCTGTACCGGGGAATTGTCCGTGCACGGATCTTGCGCGGTGCAGGGTTTGTCAACGTTTCTGGGCATCTGCTCCTCGGTCACGCCGTTGTCCACATTCTCCCAGTCCATTTCATACCAATCCACACTGCCATCGGTCACAGTTCCCTCACCGGGCAGCCCGGGGATCTTGATCTCTTCACAGAACATCCGGCTCCCTCCCTTCTGCCCAGCCTATGCGGGCAGACAGAAAAAGGTTTACCGGCTGGCTTCTGCTTCGGTGGAAGCGGAAGGCTCCTCTGCGGGCTCAATATCATTTTCAACCGAAGCGGAGACCGATTCACTGTTGGTCTGCTCTTTGGATTCCGTTTTGCTCTCAGAAGCAGTGCTGCTGGAGGACGAAGTGCTCTCTGCCTTGCTCTCTGAGCTGCTGTGAGAAGAAGAGGTGCTCTCGCTCTTGGATTCGCTCTTACTCTCACTTTCCGCCGTGCTGTGGGAAGAACTGCTGCTCGAGCTCTCAGACTTGCCGCTCTCCGAAGAGGACGCGGATGTACTGCCGGAAGAAGTAGAAGAGCTGCCGGAATTTGAGCTGGAAGCAGGCTCCGGGCTGACCGTAATGGTCAGCGCATTGCTGACCACGGCGCAGTCGTTGTACACGACCACCGCATAGATCTTATAGCTGCCGCTGGTGATGGCCGAAGCGGACACGGTGACCGTTGTCCGGCCTGCGGCCTCCTTCACTTCCTGACCGTTGGCGAACCAATGCAGGTTTTCACTCTTGGCATATTTACCCTCCAGCGCAGCCTTAAAGACATAGGAGCCGGCGGAAGCCTTGCCTTCCGAGATGTGAACGGAAGCAGCTGCAAACACTGCTGTCACGTCCAGATTCTGCTTGAAGCCGGTATCGGTACGGGTCTTGCTGGTCACGCCGTCGCTCCACTTGACGAACACATGGCCCTCCGCAGGGGTGGCCGTAACAGTCAGCGACTGGGATGCATCTGTGATGCCGTATGTCAGGCTGGTCTTGCCGCTCTCGTTCCCACAGCTCAGGGTGCCGCCGCCGCTCTTTTCCACCTGATAACGGGCCTCAAACTTGACGCTGGCAGTCTCAGAGCTGCTGACGCTTTCACTCTCGCTGGAAGAAGCGGGTTCTTCCGAGCTGGGAGCCTGCACCGCCGAGCTGGGGTTGGATACATATTCCAGCGTACGGGTGGGGATATTATTGGTGTCCGGGCGGCGATCCTCGGTCTGGTAGGCGTGGGCGCGCAGGTAGTTCAGCGCAGCCTTGAGACCAGCGCTCTTGAGGTGGATATCACCATCCGTGTAGTAATCCGGCTGGCCGTAGCCATTTTCTCCTTTGAGGACCTCAGCCGTATTCAGAAATTTGACCCCCAGCTGTTCGCACATGTTGAGCAGCGCCATATTAAAATCATCGATCTTAGCCTGATCCATGTGGGGGTAATTGGAGTGATTCTCCGGGATAGGAGGCACCGTGTTCACGATGAGATCGGTGTAGGGGTAAGCCTCCTGAATGGCCTGCACCAGCGCGGTATAATTGCTGATAAAATCAGCCACCTCCATGCCGGTGTCATTGGTACCAAAGGTCATCACGACACGGCGGGGCTTCATTTTTGCCACCGCCTGTGCGATGGTGTAGTGGGTGGTGTCATTCTTAAAGGTGACGATTCCTTCGTTCAGGGCCACCTGGGTGCCAATGCCCTCCTTGGCGCAAAACTGCTGCAAGGAGATCAGGCCGTTGTTATACAGACGCACAGTGTTGGAGTCTCCCAGAAACAGGGTGCTGTCCAGATATTCCGTGCCCGCATCCGCTGTTTCAGTCAGCAGAGCACTGGAGGTGTTATCGATCTGATAGTGATTGGCAAGATCTGTGCTTCCACCGTCCCCGGTGGTGTCCGTCGGCACGGAGTCTGCGGGTGTGCCGGGCGTTTCCGGCTTTCCCCGTTTGAGCAGGGTCAGGGTGATGCCTACGGTCAGCAAAGCCGCCAGTGCGCAGACCACACAGACCAGAACGGCCTGCCGCTGCAGCGATGTCATAGACTGTTTGTCCGATTGATTCTTATGATTCATGTTATATTCACCACTTATCCTATCGTTCAACCGTTTGCACGGCAGGCCAGGAGCTTGTCCGTCAGTTCTTCACAACTTTCCGCCAGCAGCACCGGGCCAAAGGGTTCCAGTTCTTCCCTGCTGCCGTAGCCATACAGGGCACCGGCGGCATCCAGCCCGCAATCGGCGGCACCGCGCATATCATCGTTGCGGTCGCCCACCATCAGCACCCGCTTGCCCTGTACACAGGGCTGGGTGAGAACATAGCGCACCACTTCTGTTTTTGTATCCCGGCTCTCATCCATGGACGCGCCGCCGATGAAATCAAAGTAAGGGGCCAGCCCCTGTTCTTCCAGGATGGGGGTCACCACCACAGTCGGCTTGGAGGTTGCGGTGCAGAGCACAAATCCTGCCTCCTTCAGGCGGCGCAGCATCTCTGCCGCACCGGGGTAGGCCGTACCCTCATGGCTGCCCTTTTCGCGGTAACTCTCCCGATAGAGCTCGGTGGCCTCCTCGATTTTTGCAGGGTCAGAAAAATGCTCTCCAAAGCTCTTGCGGAGCGGCGGCCCCAGATAGCGCCGCAGGTTCACATGGGTGACATCCACGCCCATCTTGGTAAAAACTTCTTCCAGTGTATTCAGGATGCCGGGGGCGGAATCGATCAGGGTTCCGTCCACGTCAAATAAGATCACGTCATAGTGCTGCAAGTTCGTTTCCCTCTCTTTCACACATATACACGGTATAGTATAGCACAGAATTGCGCTTTCAGCAATTCCAACAAATCGTTTTTATTCTTTTTATACAAATCGGTCACAATCTGGCCTTAAAACGCAAAATGCCTGCCCGCCAGAATGCGGACAGGCAGGGGGTCGTGCAGGCTTATTGGGCTGCAGCGCCGTTATCAGCGGAGGGATAATAGAGGTTATTGGAGATAAACTCCAGCTTTTCCTTCAGCACCAGCTCCAGATTTGCCACGGCGTGCACCATGTTGGTGGCCGAATCGTTCACTTCCAGCAGCTTGCACAGGTCGATCTCGTTCATGGCGAGTGCGGTTTTCATCTTCTGGCTCTCGGCGCAGAGGATGTGGCTCAGAGCACTTTCCTGCAGCGCGATACTTTCCATCAGATCGATCACAGCCTGACTCAGGGTAACACGGGGCAGGGCCGGACATTCCAACGTAGTGGGACAATTGATCGTTGCCATAGGGGACTCATCCTTTCTATATAAGGTGTACCCCATCCTATGTCCCCTGCCGTGCAGCCGTTACTGCTTTTTCTCCTGTGCAGAGATCTTTTCAATTACGCTCTGGTAACCGCCGGTTCCGTATTGGATGCAGCGATTGATCCGGCTGATGGTCGCCGTGCTGATCTCTACCTCTTTCACGATCTGGTCATAGGTGCGGCCGCCAAGCAGCAGCTTTGCCGCTTCCAGCCGTTGTGCCATATCGGAGATCTCCTTTACTGTGCACAGATCCTCAAAAAAAGCATAGCACTCCTCCCGGCTCTCAAGGCTCAGGATGGCATCGAACAACGCATCTACGGTCTCGTTTTTTCTGGAATTTTTCTCAGTCATTGCGGTCTCCTCTGCGGCAAACGCCGGAACTTCTGACAGAAAGAATCATATCATGTTATCACTTTAGCACACGAAAGTGCGAAAGTCAAGTCTTTTGCGTGAATCGTTTTCAATTCAGCGTGTCCACAGTTTTCTTCTCTTCACAAGTGAAATAAAATCACCTAAAATTTTTTGCCTGATTTTCTGTCGAATTAGCACATCCTCTGAACTGCTCCGAAAAATATTGACAAATTATGAAAATGGGGATAAAGTATACACAATTTTCAGGCAAAGGAGCCACAGCGTGACCTCTTTGCCGCATGAAAAGCAAAGGAAAGAGGTAAAAGAAATGAACACGCTGGTCATCGTTTTGATCGCAGCCGTGTGTCTGTTTGGTGCTTACACCCTCTACGGACGCTGGCTGGCAAACAAGTGGGGCATCGAACCCACCGCCAAGACCCCTGCGGTCGTCCATGAGGACGGCCGGGATTACGTTCCCACCAACGGCTGGACCGTTTTTGCACATCAGTTCAGCTCCATTGCAGGTGCCGGCCCTGTTACCGGTGCCATTCAGGCTGCTGCCTTTGGCTGGCTGCCTGTTCTGCTGTGGGTCCTGCTGGGCGGCATCTTCTTTGGTGCTGTTACCGACTTCGGCGCTCTGTATGCTTCTGTAAAGAATGACGGCAAGTCCATGGGTATGCTGATCGAAAAGTATATCGGCAAGACAGGCCGCAAGCTGTTCCTGCTGTTCTGCTGGCTGTTCTGCGGCATCGTTATTGCAGCGTTTGCTGACATGGTCGCCGGCACCTTCAATGCTTATGGCGCGGACGGCGCTCTGGTGGACGCTGCTCAGACCAACGGCGCTGCCGGCATGGTCTCCATCATGTTCATGGTCTTCGCCGTGGTCTTTGGCCTGATCCAGAAGAAGTTCAACTTCTCCGGTTGGAAGGAGAGCGTCATCAGCATTGTTTTCATCGTGCTGTCCTTTGTCATTGGCGCAAATCTGCCCATCATCCTGGGCAAGGCCGCATGGAGCTATATCACCTTCGTTTATATCTTCTTTGCCGCCGTGCTTCCCATGTGGCTGCTGAAGCAGCCCCGGGACCACATGACCACCTTCATGTTTGTTGCCATGATCGCAGGCGCTGTGGTTGGTCTGGTCGTTGCACACCCCACCATGAATCTGCCCGTTTACACCGGCTTCACCAATGAGAAGCTGGGTACCATGTTCCCCATCCTGTTCGTCACCGTTGCCTGTGGTGCTGTTTCCGGCTTCCACAGCCTGGTTTCCTCCGGTACTTCCTCCAAGACCGTTGAGAACGAGAAGGATATGCTGAAGGTTGGCTATGGCGCAATGATTCTGGAGAGCCTGCTGGCTGTTCTGGCCCTGTGCGTTGCCGGTGCTGCCGCTGCTGCGGACGGTACCCCCGCTGCAGGCACCCCGTTCCAGATCTTCAGCCGCGGTGTTGCCGGTTTCTTTGAGATGTTCGGCGTTCCCGCTTATGCAGCAACGGTCTTTATGACGATGTGTGTTTCCGCTCTGGCCCTGACCAGTCTGGACGCTGTGGCCCGTATCGGCCGCATGAGCTTCCAGGAGCTGTTCAGTGTGGACGACATGGAGCACGCTGAGGGCTGGCGCAAGCTGTTCTGCAACGTCTACTTCTCCACCTTCCTCACTCTGGCCTTCGGCTTCCTGCTGACCAAGATCGGCTACGCAAACATCTGGCCTCTGTTCGGTTCCGCCAACCAGCTGCTGAGCGCTCTGGTTTTGGCCACTCTGTGCGTCTTCCTGAAGGTCACCGGCCGCAGCAACAAGATGCTGTTCCCCCCGCTGATCATCATGCTGTGCGTCACCTTCACCGCTCTGGTGCAGCGCCTGATTGCCATGGTCAAGGCCATCAGCACCGCCGCTTCTGTCAGCATTCCTGCGGGCGAGACCACTTGGGGTGCCGTGTTCATTGCCAATGGCCTGCAGCTGATCCTGGCTGTTCTGCTGATCGTTCTGGGTCTGAACATTGTGTTCCACTCCTTCTCTGCTTACAAAAAGGCTGAGCACAACAGCGAGGCCAAAATCTGAGGTTTTCACGGTTTGACCGTAAAACGATAAAAATCTCCCACTGACGACATCGAACCCCGTCAGTGGGAGATTTTATTTTATCCTTTTCAGGTCACAGCATCTTCACCATGATGATCTCATCCCGGTAGGTGCCGTCTTTCAGTTTAAAGGCCCGGGGCTGGATGCCATAGCGCTCAAACCCAAACTTCTCATAGAGATGGATGGCACGGGCGTTATCGCTGTACACCCCCAGTTCCAGCTGTTCGAAGCCGTTGGCGCGGGTCTGGTCAATGGCCAGCTGCATCAGATAACTGCCCAGACCGCAGCCCCAGTAATCTTTCCGTACGGAGATGCCCATTACGGCACGATGGCGATATTTGATATGCGGCCGCACTTGTGCAACACCAAACTCCCCCACCAGCTTTTCTCCGGCAAAAGCGCCCACCTCAAAGTTCACAGGGCTTTCCCCGTAGCCTGCGAGCCAGTTCCGCATCGCTTCCAGACTCGCTCCTTCCTCCGGGTATCGGGCCATAAAATGTGTTTCGCTGTAGATTGCATTGCGGAATGCACTCAATGCCTCCGCATCATCGGCGCATAAGCTGCGCACCGTCAGCACTTCCCCGTTGGGCAGTGTGAACGTTCTGGGTTCGATCTTCATGTTTCTCTCTCCTCTTCTTTCAGATATGTGCTCGCTCCCATTCCTGCAGAACAGCCAATTGCAGCTCGGTATGGAACCAGTGTTCTCCTTCTTCCATGATGGTCAGATGCGCACCTGTCCGTTGTTTGAACTGCTCAAGCACTGCCCTGGAAGTCAGGTTATCCCTTGCGCCATAGAGCACTTGCGTTGGCGCTTTCCAGCGGTAGGGATGCTCCCTCACCCAGCAGAGATACTGCCACGACAACGTCTCATCGAAATCCGTGGAGATCTCCCCTGCTTCTTTCAACTGGGCCTCACTCACATTTGCCCACTGCATCATATTGGTGATAAGATTTTCCATATCTAACACTGGTGAGAGCAAAAGAGTACTCCGTAAAGGCTTTGCCTGTAAGGCCAACATGGAAAACCAGGCTCCAATACTTGTAGCCCGCAGCGAAACATTCTTCCAACGCTCTGCAGCATAGGAATAGACCGCTTCCAACTCTGGAACCGCCACCCACGGCAGCAGCTTCTCGGAGCTGCCCTTGCGCTCTCCATGTTCAGGCAAATCAACAGCAAGAACCTGATACCCTGCTGGGCAAGCAAGCTCTGCAAATGGCAGGGCTTCTTCTTTACATCCCATTTTGCCATGGACATAGAGATATACTTTTCGGCTTTCTTTCCCGTACAGCAAAGCAGGAATACCGCTGATCTCAAGTTTCTGTGTTTTCATCGTAACATCTCCTGTCAGATGCCGCTTTCCTTTTTTCGGTACAGCGGCTGGTTGAGATTCTTCACTTCCAGCTTTCTCTTCATTGTAATTGTTCCTATGATAACACACTTCCCGTTCAAACACAAACAAAAAGAGCTGTGACACCCTATTACAGGTACCACAGCTCTTAAATTCATTCAGTCAGACTGAATTACTTCACCATGCTTGCAACTTCAGCAGCGAAGTCATCAGCACGCTTCTCCAGGCCCTCGCCCTTCACGAAACGGGTGAACTTGACGATCTTGATCTCGCCGCCCAGATCCTTAGCGACCTTAGCGGTGTACTGAGCAACAGACAGATCGCCGTCCTTGACGAACTCCTGATCGACCAGGCAGTTCTCCTTGAAGAACTTCTTGATCTTGCCCTCGATCATCTTCTGCTTCACAGCATCAGGCTTGTTGGCGTTCTTGGGATCGCCAGCCATCTGAGCCAGCATGATCTCCTTCTCCTTGGCAACGACCTCAGCGGGGACAGAAGCCTCATCGACGTAGCTGGGGTTAGCAGCTGCGACCTGCATGGCGATGTCCTTGCCGTAAGCAGTGAACTCGTCCTTGCTGTCGATGTCGTTGGTGGTCTCGAAGTTGACCAGGATGCCGTGGGTGCCGCCACCGTGGACGTAAGCAGAGCAAACGCCCTCGTAACGGACAAAACGACGGATCTTGATGTTCTCCTTGATGACCAGGATCAGGTTTTTCAGAGCCTCGTCAACGGTCTCGCCAGCCTCGGTCTTGCAAGCCATCAGAGCCTCAACATCAGCAGGGTTCTGCAGCATGACGACCTTGGTTGCTTCCTTGACGAAATCAACGAACTTGTCGTTCTTGGCAACGAAGTCAGTCTCAGCGTTGACTTCGATGACAACACCGACCTTGCACTTGGGGCAGTAGTCAGCGTAGACCATACCCTCGGCAGCAACGCGGCTTGCCTTCTTGGCAGCAGTAGCCAGACCACGCTCGCGCAGGATCTCAATAGCCTTCTCGAAGTTGCCGTCAGCCTCAGTCAGAGCCTTCTTGCACTCCATCATGCCGCAGTCGGTCTGCTTGCGCAGTTCCATAACGTCCTTTGCAGAAATAGCCATTTTTGTAGTCTCCCTTACACGTTATTTCACGGGTTTGTTCTGTACAGCCAGAAATCAGGCGTTGGCAGCTTCCTCAGCGGGAGCCTCCTGGTTGCCCTGCTTGCCTTCCAGAACAGCGTCAGCCATAGCGCCAGCGATCAGCTTGACAGCGCGGATAGCGTCGTCGTTGCCGGGGATGACGTAATCGATCTCGTCGGGGTTGCAGTTGGTATCAACGATAGCCACGATGGGGATGTTCAGCTTGCGAGCCTCAGCAACAGCGATGCGCTCCTTGTGAGGATCAACGATGAACATAGCCTTCGGCAGGGTCTTCATGTTCTTGACACCGCCCAGGTACTTGTCCAGCTTCTCCATCTCCAGCTCGAGCTTAGCAACTTCCTTCTTGGGCAGCAGCTCGAAGGTGCCGTTCTCCTTCATCTTAGCCAGCTGATCCATACGGTCGATGCGTTTACGGATGGTACGGAAGTTGGTCAGCATACCGCCCAGCCAGCGAGCGTTGACATAGTGCATGCCGCAGCGCAGAGCCTCGTCACGGATGGACTCCTGAGCCTGCTTCTTGGTGCCGACGAACAGGATGTCGCCGCCCTCAGCTGCAACTTCCTTCACGTAGTTGTAAGCCTCGTCCAGCTTCTTCACGGTCTTCTGCAGATCGATGATATAGATGCCGTTGCGCTCGGTGAAGATATACTTCTTCATCTTGGGGTTCCAGCGGCGGGTCTGGTGACCGAAGTGCACACCTGCCTCGAGAAGCTGCTTCATAGAAACGACTGCCATAGTAAAAATACCTCCAATATTGTTTTGCCTCCGCACACCGTGATCCGCGGCCATATCGGATGGCCTTGGACTGCCCTCCACTCCCGAAAGAGCACAAAAGGGCATAGTGATGCGTGTGTAATGCTGAATAATAATAGCACAAACAGGCGTGTGATGCAAGGGGTTTTCTCTGTTTTTTACAAGAAAATCGCGTATTTTTCGTTTATTCGCCCGTCTGAGTGCTGTTCAGGCTCTCCATGCCCATCCGGCTGAGGGCATAGCCCTTGCCGAACATCAGGTCATATTGCAGCAGCCAGTGCTTCTGGCTCCAGCTTTCCTGCAGGGAGCTCGGGGTCTGGGTGGTGGTACCGTCCAGATTCATCACCGTACCCCGGGTATTGGCGCGGTCGGCCACCTGCAGCTGGCGGTTCAGCAGCTGGAAATAAAGCGGCTGCTCCAGACCGTAGAGGTTCATCATCACCGGCGAGATATCGTAAGCGGCAATGGTGCCCAGATCCACGGGCTTGTCGGTGTAGTTCGACCACATCAACAGGGTGGTCTGGTGCAGGCGCGGGTCCGCACTGGAATCGCTGGCATAGCCGCTGCTGGTAAAGACATCATAATTGGAATCAATGGGGTTGTAATGGTCGCCCCAGAACACCAGGATCACCGGCTCGTCCACTTGCGAGAAGTATTGGGTCAGCTTGCCCAGCATGGCATCGGCATCCCGGATGCCAGTCGCAAAATCTTCCAGTGCGCCGATGGTGCTGGCCTTGAGGCCCGCCGGGTGCTCTGTCACCTTCACCCGCACATCGTCCGGGTAGTTGTCTTTATTATAATTGGTATGGTTCTGCATCGTGACTGCGTGCAGAAAAACCGGTGCATCCGAGGATGTCTTCATCTTTTCATACTGCTGGATGATCTGGTCCGCCATGGAGTCATCCGTGACCAGACCGCTGGTCCAGTAGTGCCTGCGCACCTTGTTGACGTGGGTCATCTGTTCCAGGCTCAGGAAGGTGTCAAAGCCCAGGTTGGGGTATGCCGTGTCCCGGCTCCAATACCTGGCCCAGAAGCAATGAACTGCCGCCGTCTGATATCCCTGCGTCAGCTTGAGGTAATTGGGCAGCGAGAACATGGGCTTGGTCACATGCTGCTGGTAGGGCTTGCTGCCATTGGGCAGAAAGGAAGCCGAATAGCCTGTCAGCGCTTCAAACTCCACATCGCAGGTTCCGCCGCCGAAACTGGGGCTGTACGCCCGGCCAGAAGCACTGGTCTGCTGCAGGGCGTGGAGGTTGGCAGAGACATCGGTATCAAACTGGAAACCGTACTGCTCCAGCTCCGACACATCCCAGTAGGACTCGTCCATCACGTAGATGATGGTGGGCTTTTTCACAGTCTCGTCCGCAGAGGTGGTGGCACCGTAAGATCCCGGGTAGAGCGGAGCAGTGGAATATTTCTGTGCAGCTTCAGTATCATCCAGGATCTCGTTGACAGCCTCCTCTGAATACCCCTCCGGCTTGGAGATCTCCAGATTGGTCAGATTGGTCAGAAAGCTGGTGATGACACCATAATAGCGGTAGTAGCGATCCTGCATCCAGGCATCCGGCACAATGCCAATGGCCTGTGTCACGGCAGGCTGCAGGAACACGCCAAAGAGCAGGCCGCAGGTAGCTGCCGCACTGGCAAGAAAGCCTGCCACCCGGGGCTTCCAGTTCAGCTTCTGCCGCCCTCTATAAAGGAAGAAAGACACTACGACCAGCAGCACGATAATAACAATGGATACCACCATGCTGGTCTGGATGTGGATACCGGCCGCAGCTGCCACGCCCGCAGCCTCTGACACCTGCATCAGATCCCAGGGCAGGAAGGGCTCGCCGCGCAGCTGCAGTGTGTAGAAATTGACTGCCGCCGGGGCACAGCCCAGCACCGCCGCCAGCAGGGTCGCCAACGGTGCAAACCGGGTCAGCCAGTCCACTGCCAGCCAGCTGAGAAACAGCATGGCCCACGCCAGCAGATAGGCTTCGGCATGGGGGAAAATGTATTGGGTAAAGGTCTCCCCTGTCAGGCTGCCGCGGGCGATCCACTCCGTCAGGAACAGGATGCCCAGCGTTGCCAGCGGCGGGAAGAGCAGCCGCAGCCCATGCAGGGAAAGCGGCGTATGTTTTTTTGCGTTCATAGAGAGAAGTTCCTTTCACTTCCGGAAATCAGATTTCAAGCCGGAGCGGCAAGGCTCTGCCGCTCACGGTTCTCTATTATAATCCGATTTTTTGTAAAATCAAACCCTGATGCAGGAAAAATTCACGAAAAATTTCAGCCGTCCAGCCAGTGCCGCATTTTTTGCCAGAAACCCTGCTTTTTGGCTTCCGGCTCCGGCAGCTCCGTGCGGACCAGGATCGCGTCCACTCCCAGTGTTTCGATGTCCGTCCAGGGGATGACCAGAGTCTCGTCCCGGCCCAGCAGTCCAAACAGATGAGGCTGCCCGAGCAGCAGCAGGCTTTTGACCTGCGCCGTTGCCGGATCGAGCTCCAGATCATCGGCGCGGCCAAGGCAGGCCCCGTTGCTCAGCTGAACGATCTCCTTTGTGCACAGCTCCCGGAATGTCATCGTGCTCCCCTCCCCGCAGTTTGCCTGTTTCATCCTATGCGGCAGCGCAGTGCTTGATGCAGAGCGGGCAGTTGTGCTATACTGTGGACAGAATCTTTCTGGCAGAAACATCCATACAGAATTGAGGAAACAGCGATGTATAAAAATATCATCTTTGATCTGGGCGGTGTCATGGTGGATTTCGACCCCAAGACCTACCTGGTAGACCGCTTCTGCAATGCCGAGGTAGAGGAACAGGTCTCCCAGCTGACTTTTGAAAGCGAGGAGTGGAAGCTGCTGGATGCAGGGCTTATCACCCGCTCCGAGGCCAACCTGCGGATGCTGGCCCGCGCAAAGGAATATGGCCGCGCGTTTGAGGTGCAGGGCGTGCTGGACGATTGGATGCATATCCTCCGCCCCCGCCGCCGGATGCAGGAGCTGGTGCGGAAACTCAAGAGCCGTGGCTACTGTGTCTACTACCTGAGCAATATCCCCGAGGATGTGCTGGATTTTCTGACCGAGCGCGACCTCAAGGGCCTGTTCGACGGCGGCGTGGCCTCCTGCGAGGTGCACATCAACAAGCCTGACCCGCGCATCTATAAGGCCCTGCTGGACAAATACCAGCTCAAGGCCGGGGAAAGTGTTTTCATTGACGACCGGCTGGAGAATGTGCAGACCGCTTTCCGCCTGGGCTTTGCCGGCATCCAGATGAAGGACAGCGTCGGCACACTGGTGCGCAGCCTTGCTACCTGCAGTGTGGTCATCCACTGAACAGCACACAAAAACTCCCCGCTCAATGCCCTGTCTTGGGCGCTGGGCGGGGAGTTTTCTGCCATTACAGATTATTTCTTTTCGTAATTCTGGCAGTAGTGCGGGGTCTCCACCTGCTGGGTGGTGCAGGAGCAGTGCTCTGTCACCTTGATCTGGGGCAGATCACACTTGCAGCTCTGCACATTGTGGCGGCACTCGCAGACATCGCAGGTCACACCTGTGTTTTCCATTTCTATCGCCTCCTTGGCTCTAGGTTGCCCCGGCTTCAGGCGATTATACATGGGTGCTTATTTTTCTGCCCGGGCTTCCCGCTTCGATTTCAAGGTGACGACCACATGCCGGATGGAAAGGATGGGATGCACCGGCAGCATCCGTGGCCCGGCCCAGCGCATGACAGTACGGATCCGCTCCCGCATTTCCGGTTTGTAGCAGTGAACTTTGCAGGCAGAGCAAAAAGTTTTCGTCTCCATAAAGGGGCAATGCTCGATCCGGGCCAGTGCATAATCATGGAGCTGCTGGCACTCCGGGCAGAGTTTTCCCTTCGGGCTATGATGCTGTTTGCGGCAGTAAAGTGCGATCATCTCACTGACCAGCAGTTTTTCATCGTTTCTCTTTTTGGCAAGGTCTTTCGGGGTGGTCTTTGACATTCTTTTCCTCCTGACAAAACAAAAAACCGGCAGAGAGCCGGAATTCTTACACTCTGCCGGTTAGTCTATCAGAACAAACTTCTTTTGTCAAGTTTCCGCTTTACCATGCAGCCAGATCTGCACCCAGCTTGCGGCAGGCAGCCTGAACATCCTCATCCGGTGCCTCGTTGCAAATCAAGCCCTCGCCGTTGAGCACCTGTGCGCCATCACCCTGTGCACGCTCGACCCAGTCGCGCATCCACTGGCCGTCGCCCCAGCCATAAGAGCCAAACAGAGCGATCTTCTTGCCGTTCAGAGAGCCCTCCAGATCGGAGAACATCGGCTCAAACTCGCTCTCTTCCAGCTGCTCTGCGCCCATTGCGGGGCAGCCAAATGCAACTGCATCAAACTCTGCCAGCTTTGCGGCGTTCATTTCGCCGCAGGGGACGATGGTGCCGTTTGCACCCTCTGCCACGCAGTTTGCCATGGTCTCCGTGTTGCCGGTTGCACTCCAGAATACGACTGCTACTTTGCTCATAAAGAAGAACCTCTCTTTCAATTTTGGTTAGTATATTCTAACTTTTATCTTCAAGAAATTGCTCTGCCTGACATAAGACAGAGCAATTTGGTTAGGCATTTCTAACCATCAAAAGAATACCACAGGGCGGGCTCCTTGTCAAGAACCTTTTGCAGAATTTTTCAGAGCGCTCCTCCACCCCGGCGCAGCAACAGGAACACCACCGTCAGCACGCCGTAGATCACCGGCTGGTGGAGCAGATATAGCATCAGCGAGTTCCGCCCCAGCCACCCCAGCGGCGGGCAAACCGAATGACACAGCGGACGGAGACTCTGCGCTGTTCGCTCTGCCAGATGATGCAGGTAAAAACCAGCCCAGAACAGGAAGAGCCACGGGATCAGCGGAAAGTAATCCGTAGAGAAGAAGCCAAAGGGATAAAACCCCAGATAGGCCGTGAAGTAGTTGGCGTAGAGAAAGCCCGGCGGTGTGATGAGCCAATGGCCCAGCTGCAAATAGCCATCGGCTGCATGGCGGGTGAAGTAAAACAGAAAAAAGCTCCCTGCAAGGCCTGCCACCGGCGGCACCTTTTCCAGCCACTTTTCCAGCAGACCCGTGATGATCATAGCCGAACCCAGAAGCGTCAGCACACCGAACCAAACGACATCCGCAGGCATGAAGATCAGCGTGACCGCCGTGACAAGCGCGCCGCACCCGAACACCATTGCACCCCGTTTGACCGGGTGGCGGCCCAGCGGCAGGCAGAAGCCGGACAGCAGGAGGAACACCCAGCAGATGGATTGCTGCCACAGTTCTCCCTGCCAGCTGCCATACCACGGTGCACGCACACCAAACAGATAAACCAGATCCCACATGCCATGGTAAAGCATCATGCTGATTAGGTCCAGCCCGCGCAGCTCGTCCAGCAGCGCACAGCGTGCGGAAGTTGATTTCATAAGACTTCCCCTTTTCGGAACGTTTTTTCCATTGTACGCCCTGCCATGGATCCCGTCAAGCAAAAAAACTGCCGTGCAGCTTTGGAACCGCACGGCAGCTTTATGATAACAGGTTCAGAAAAATGCAGGAATTACAGCTCCACGTTGAAGTAGCGCTTCAGCAGGCCCTCGAAGCCGCGGCCATGACGTGCCTCGTCCTTTGCCATCTCGTGGACGGTATCATGGATTGCATCCAGGTTCAGGGCCTTTGCCTTCTTGGCCAGGTCCATCTTGCCGGAGCATGCACCGCACTCAGCCTCAGCACGCATCATCAGGTTCTTCTTGGTGCTGTCGGTCACGACCTCGCCCAGCAGCTCGGCAAAACGAGATGCGTGGTCAGCCTCTTCGTAGGCATAGCGCTTGTAAGCCTCAGCGATCTCGGGGTAGCCCTCGCGCTCTGCCACACGGGCCATGGCCAGGTACATGCCGACTTCGCTGCACTCACCCTCAAAGTTTGCGCGCAGACCGTCAACGATCTCCTGAGGCACACCCTCAGCCTTGCCGATGCCGACCACATGCTCGGTCACATAGGTATTGCCGGTCTTTTCGACAAATGCGGATGCAGGAGCCTTGCAGACGGGGCACTGCTCAGGGATAGAGCCTTCAGCGATATAACCACAGACGGTGCAGACATACTTTTTCATAGGAATATCCTCCATTGTTTTTCATTATGATCTTGGCCTCTCCTCTGGTACAGGGGGCCTTGCTTCTGAGCCTATTATAGCAACGATTCCCAGATTAGTCAAGGCTAATTTTAAGAAGTATTCCTATTTATTTTTCAGACCTGCAGGTTGCCGCTGCTCGGAGCATCGGAACCGTTGGCAGCATCAAACTCGTAATCATTGCCGGGGAGGATGGCGTTGAGCAGGATGCCCACGATAGCAGCAATGGCCAGGCCGGACAGGTTGATGGAGACACCGCCCACAGCGAAGGTCAGACCGCCCACAGAGTTGAAGCCCAGTGCGCAGACCAGGATGACAGCGGCAACGATCAGGTTGCGGCTGTTGGTAAAGTCCACACGGTTCTCGACCACATTGCGGACACCGATCGCGGAGATCATGCCGTACAGCACAAAGCTGATGCCGCCAATGATGCCGGTGGGGATGGTGTTGATGACGGCCTCAAACTTGGGGCTGAAGCTCAGGATCACAGCCATCACAGCGGCAATGCGGATGACCAGCGGGTCGTAGATGCGGCTCAGGGCCAGAACACCGGTGTTCTCACCGTAGGTAGTATTGGCGGGGCCGCCCAGCAGACCGGCCATGGCAGTGGCAAGGCCGTCGCCCATCAGGGTGCGGTTCAGGCCGGGATCATTGATATAGTTGTGGCCGACCGTAGCGCTGATGGCAGCGATATCGCCCACATGCTCCATCATGGTTGCCAGCGCAATGGGGATGATGGTGAACATTGCGCTGATGAACTCAGGGCTGCCGTCGATGGCAAACAGACCCATGGCGCTCTTGTGCAGGGGGATGCCGAACCAGTCGGCAGCAGCAATGGCCTCAAAGTTGACTGCACCAGTGACCAGAGCCACAGCATAGGAGACCAGCACACCGATCAGGATGGGCAGGATCTTGACCATGCCCTTGCCCCAGATGTTGCAGACAATAACGGTGCCCAGGGCCACAAAAGCCAGCAGCCAGTTGGACTCGCAGTTGGTGATGGCGGAGGGGGCCAGGATCAAACCAATAGAGATGATGATGGGGCCTGTGACCACCGGCGGGAAGAATTTCATAATGCGGCGGATGCCAAAGGTGGAGATGAGCAGGCTGACCAGCAGGTACAGAATGCCGGACAGTGCCACGCCCGCGCAGGCGTAGGGCAGCATTTTGGTATTGGCAACGGTCAGGTTGCCGTCTGCGTCAGCCAGCATGGGGGCTACAATGGAAAAACCGCCCAGGTAGGCAAACGAGGAGCCAAGGAAGGCCGGGACCTTGCCCTTGGTGACAAGGTGGAACAGCAGGGTGCCCAGACCGGCACAGAGCAGAGTGGTGGAAACGCTCAGGCCGGTGAGCAGGGGCACCAGCACAGTTGCGCCGAACATGGCAAACATGTGCTGCAAGCCCAGGATCAGCATCCGTCCGGTGCCGAGCTGCCGGGCATCGTAAATGCCCTTGGAGTAATCGATCTTTTCACTCATAGAGAAGTTCTCCTTTCATCGCTGCCCAAAAAAAGAGGCAGTGCCGCAGCAACGGCAGTGCCTCAATCTTCTGGAGCAGATTCAAAAAACGGGACCGGAAGGCAAAACACGCGCTCCGCAAAGTCGAACGAAACATTTTGCTCTCTCCTTCCCTGTCTGACTTTATAAAGTATACCAGAAACCATGCCCGGGTGCAATCCGTTTGCCGCAGTTTCCCTCAGCTTTTTGGCCGGACATCTTGAAATATGCCCCTGTCCGCACTATAATATAACCTATTGAATTGATTTGTATTTCAAGAGGAATGTTATGATCTATCTGGATTATTCTGCAAACACCCCGGTGGATGCGCGGGTGTTGGAGCAGTTCTGTGCCGTGGAGCGCCGCTGCATCGGCAACGCCAACTCTCACCACCAGGCAGGCTCTGCCGCCAAGGCAGAGATCGATGCCGCCACCATCAAAATCGCCTCCCTGCTGGGCGTTCAGCCCGCAGAGATCATCTATACCTCCGGTGCCAGCGAGGCCAATAACTTTGCTTTAAAGGGGCTGGCCCGTCTCTCCCGCCATGCGGGCAGGCACATCATCTCCACTCCACTGGAACATTCTTCGGTCAGCGGCACCCTGACGGCATTACAGGAGCAGGGGTATGAGATCGACCTGCTGGACGTGAAGCAGGACGGTACTGTAGATCTTGAGCACCTGAAGGATCTGCTTCGCCCGGATACCATCTGCGTTGCCGTAACGCTGGTGGACAGTGAGCTGGGTGTGGTGCAGCCTGTACAGGAGATCGCCGCCATCCTGAAAGCATACCCTCACTGTCACCTGCATGTGGATGCGACCCAGGCTGTGGGCAAGATCCCCGTTTCTTTTGAGGGCGTGGACACCATGAGCCTGACGGCCCACAAATTCTACGGGCTGAACGGCATCGGCCTGCTGATCAAGCGGCGGAATCTGGCGCTGGAGCCTCTCATCCATGGCGGCGAGAGTACCACCATCTACCGCAGCGGCACCCCCACTGTGGCGCTGGCCTCCTCATTGGCCTGTGCGCTTGATCTCGCCGTCACTGACCTGCCCGGACGCGTTGACCATGTGGCAAAACTGAATGCAGAGCTCCGCGCCGCCCTCAGCACATATCCGCTGGTGCGCATCAACAGCCCGGAACACGCCGTCCCTCATGTGCTGAATCTGAGCGTCCGTAATGTCAAGGGCACCGTGTTCCAGCGGGAGCTGGATGCCAAAGGGGTCTGCGTCTCGGTCAAGTCAGCCTGCTCTTCGGACGGTCTGCCTTCGCGTGCGGTGTTTGCGGTCAGCCGCGACCGTCGCAACGCACTGTCCTCCTGGCGCATCAGCCTGAGCCACCTGACCACCGAGGACGAGATCAAAGCCTTTTTGCAGGCGTTCGATGTCTGCTGCCGTGAGCTGACCGCCCTACATTAAATAAAAAGAGGAACCAACATGAAACGTGAGCTTGAACCTTATCAGATGATCGAACGCAGTATCATCAAGAAATACCGAAAGGAGCTGTGGACCCCCTTTATCGTGGCGGTAAAGCGCTACGAGCTGGTACAGGAGGGAGACAAGATCGCCGTTTGCATCTCGGGCGGCAAAGACTCCATGCTGATGGCAAAGCTGATGCAGGAGCTGCAGAAGCACAGCGATGTTCCCTTTGAGCTGGTCTTTCTGGTGATGGACCCCGGCTACAATGAGATCAACCGCCAGAAGATCGAGTCCAATGCCGAGCTGCTGCACATTCCGGTGACCATCTTCGAGAGCAACATCTTTTCCGTTGCCAACAACACCGAAAAGAACCCCTGCTATCTCTGTGCCCGGATGCGGCGCGGTCACCTGTACAGCAAGGCCAAGGAGCTGGGATGCAACAAGATCGCGCTGGGCCACCACTTCAACGATGTGATTGAGACGACCGTGATGAGTATGTTCTACGGCTCCCAGATGCAGGCCATGCCGCCCAAGCTCCACAGCACCAGCTTCCCCGGCATGACCCTGATCCGCCCCATGTACTGCATCCGGGAAGAAGATATCCTGGCCTGGAAGCGCTACAATGATCTGGAATTCATCCAGTGCGCCTGCCGCTTTACCGAGAACTGCACCATGTGCGACAACGGCGGCGGTGGTTCCAAGCGGCAGGAGATCAAGATCCTGCTCCGCCGCCTGAAGCGCGACAATCCCAATATCGAAAACAGCATCTTCCGCAGCATCCACAATGTTGCCATTGATACCATGCCGGGCTATCGATCCGAGGGTGTGGATCACAGCTTCCTGGAACGATTCCATGCTATGGAAAACCACTGAGCTGCATCCGCATTTCTGCCTGCGCCGAATCACGCTTTGTACGCGATCCAACAGTAAAAAATCCCCCTCAGCTTACGCTGAAGGGGATTTTTCATGCCACCGGCGGGGCTTGAACCCGCACTCTGTCTCCAGAAAGGGATTTTAAGTCCCTCGTGTCTGCCAATTTCACCACAGTGGCGCATAGAAACCCGGCTTACAAAGCCCTGCTGCTCTGGACATTCACAGAGAGCCGGGAATAACAGGTGATGAGGTAAACATTTATCACAAGTCCGTCGTTACGGAGTTGCAAACATGTATCAAAAC
Organism: Faecalibacterium sp. Marseille-Q4137; assembly: GCF_017377535.1. NCBI lineage: Bacteria > Bacillati > Bacillota > Clostridia > Eubacteriales > Oscillospiraceae > Faecalibacterium > Faecalibacterium sp. Marseille-Q4137. The sequence continues at coordinate 57,572 of NZ_JAFREK010000001.1, read as the reverse complement.
ATGTAAGATTCACACAACGGCTATTATAATACAATAGAAACCCTGCTTTGTCAAGTTACACCTTTCCGCCATGCAGTTCCGAATACATCTTGGCACGGCACTCGGCCACAGCGGGGGTCATATTGACATAGTGCTTATGCGGCATCTCGATGCGCAGCTCAGTCTCCCAGGTCTCTTCGGTCAGCTGCTTTGCGATATAGGCCTTTTTCTCGGCAATCCCGGGCAGTTCGATGGCCAGCTCACCGTTCAGGATATGGGGCACCAGCAGCCGCTTGACCCTGGTGGGGGTGATGGTAATGGTGCGCTCGATGGCATCCGGGTCAAGGTTGATCATTTTTACCGGCTTGCCTGCCTCGATGACCTCGCCATCCATGGCGATCAGATCGCACTGGGCCTGACCATTTTCATCGTAGAGCCGCCAGGGCATTTTCTTGCCCGGGATGATGGCCTTGCTGGCAGAATCCGAGCACTTCATCTTGGGCTGATAGGTGCCATCCGGCAGCTTGACCGCCACCAGTTTATACACGCCGCCGAACACGGGGTCAGAAGCGGAGGTAATGAGATTCTCGCCCACGCCGTAGGAATCAAAATGAGCGTGCTCATAGAGCTCCATGTTGGCGATCTTCCGCTCGTCCAGACCATTGGAGGCCACCAGCTTGATATAGGGCTTGCCTGCGGCATCCAGTGCCTTGCGCAGGCGCTTGGAGCCACGGGCCAGATCGCCGGAATCGATACGGGCACTCTTGACGCGGCGGTTGGGGTCATTGGGGTACTTCTCGATCAGGTAGTCGTCCAGCTTGATGAGGTTGGGCAGGCCGCTCTCCATGATGTTGTAGGTATCCAGCAGCAGGCTGACGGAATCCGGGTAGGTATCCGCAAAGGCCTTGAAGGCATCAAACTCCGTCGGGAAGAACTCGATGAAGCTGTGTGCCACGGTGCCAACCGCCTTGACCTCAGAGCCATACTTCATCTCAGCCAGGCAGTTGGCAGTGCCGATGCAGCCGCCCAGAACAGCGGCATACGCGCCATCATTGCCTGCGCTCTCGCCCTGTGCGCGGCGGGTGCCAAACTCCATGACGCTGCGGGGCGTATGGGTGTTCAGGCCGGTCACACGGGTCGCCTTGGTGGTGATCAGGCTGTGGAAGTTCATCGTCTGCAGCAGGTAGGTCTCGATCAGGATCGCACCCACCAGGTCGCACTCAATGCGGACCATCTGCACATGGGGGTAGCAAACCGTGCCCTCGGGCAGAGCGTACATATCACCCTTCCACTTGTAGGTGCGCAGATACTCGCAGAATTCCTCGCTCATACCCTTGGTGCGCAGCCAGCGGATATCCTGCTCGTTGAAGTGATAATTCAGCAGGAACCGGGTCAGCTTGCGTTGGCCTGCGCTGATGGAGTAACCCATGTTGTCCGGGTTCTTACGGAAGAACATATCGAACACAAGGGTGGTGTTCTTAAAGCCGTGCAGGAACAGGCAGTTTGCCATCGTGAATTCGTAGAAATCCACCACCATGGCAGGGTTATCATAATCTTCGTCCGGAATGTACGGAACAACTTTGATCTCGTCCATGAAAAGTTTCCTCTCCTTGTACTTCGCAGCAGCGAAAAAACCTTGCCACTGCTGAAAAAACAGCCCCTTCTCCCCCTGCCTTTGTTCCGGCAGTGCGTGGGCCTGCACCCTGTCTTGACAGGACGTTTGTACCATGATAGCATCTTTGCCGCCCGGGTGCAAGGGCTTTTGTAAATTTCCTGCGTGCAGAAAGAAAAATCTTTTTTCCGGTACTGTCAAAAGGGCCGCCCCCGAAAGCTCCGGGAGCGGCCCTGCAAGCCTGTTCAGGCTCAGCCGTTTATAATATTGGGGGTCGCATTTTTCAGCACAACGTCATGGCTGCCGCCCTCCACGATGGAGGTGGAGGAAACCACAGTCAGCTTGGCCTTCTGCTGCAGCTCGGGGATGGAGAGTGCGCCGCAGTTGCACATGGTGCTCTTGACCTTGTACAGGGTGGTCTGGACACCATCGGCCAGAGGACCGGCGTAAGGAACATAGCTGTCCACGCCTTCCTCAAAGCTCAGCTTGGTGGAACCGCCCAGGTCGTAACGCTGCCAGTTGCGGGCACGGTTGGAGCCCTCACCCCAGTACTCCTTCATATACTGGCCATTGATGCGCACCTTGTTCGTGGGGCTCTCGTCAAAACGTGCGAAGTAGCGGCCCAGCATGACAAAGTCAGCACCCATGGCCAGAGCCAGAGTGATATGATAATCGTGGACGATGCCGCCATCGGAGCAGATGGGCACATAGATGCCGGTCTCCTTGTAGTACTCGTCACGGGCCTTTGCGACCTCGATGACAGCGGTGGCCTGACCACGGCCGATGCCCTTGGTCTCACGGGTAATGCAGATGGAACCGCCGCCAATACCGATCTTGACGAAGTCTGCACCGGCCTTTGCCAGGAAACGGAAGCCCTCGGCATCCACAACGTTGCCTGCGCCCACCTTCACGGTGTCGCCGTAGTGCTCACGGATCCAGGCGATGGTACGGCTCTGCCACTCGGAGTAGCCCTCAGAGGAGTCGATGCAGAGCACATCCACGCCAGCCTCGACCAGTGCGGGAACGCGCTGGGCATAGTCGCGGGTGTTGATGCCGGCACCGACCACATAGCTCTTGTTGGCATCCAGCAGCTCGTTGACGTTCTTCTTATGGGAATCGTAGTCCTTGCGGAACACGAAGTATTTCAGGTTGCCCTCAGCATCCACCAGCGGCAGCGTGTTGATCTTGTTGTCCCAGATGATGTTGTTGCAGTCGTGCAGGGAGGTATTCTCCGGTGCGGTGACCAGCTTCTCGATGGGAGTCATAAAGGTGGTAACGGAAGCATCATCGGGGGTGTGGTTGACACGGTAATCACGGGAGGCCACAATGCCCATCAGCTTGCCGTGAGGAGTGCCGTCGGCAGTAATAGCGATGGTGGAGTGGCCGGTGCGGGCCTTGAGCTCCAGCACATCGTGCAGGGTGGCGGTAGGAGCCAGGTTGGAATCGGAGACCACATAACCGGCCTTATAGCTCTTGACGCGGCGCACCATGGCAGCCTCGTTCTCAATGCTCTGGGAGCCGTAGATGAAGGACACACCGCCCTCACGTGCCAGTGCAATGGCCAGCTTATCGCCGGAGACCGACTGCATGATGGCACTGATCATGGGGATGTTCATTTCCAGCGGGCAGGCCTCTTCCCCCTTGCGGTACTTGACCAGCGGGGTCTTCAGGCTGACTGCCGTGGGGACATTCTCTGCAGAGGAATAGCCCGGAACCAGCAGGTACTCGCCAAAGGTGCGGGAAGGTTCTTCATAGAAATAAGCCATACTCTAAACTCCTTTTTTCTTAACGCATCAACAACGGGCCAGCATCAAAATAATTCATGTTTGCTGCTTATAAATTGATTGACTATACTTTACCACAAACCCCGTCAGAATACAAACCCCAGCGGCAACAAACTTTAGAACTGTCCTTTGCGGAAAAACAGTAAAATTGACCACCAAAAACGTGCAAGGTCATACTTTTCCGCCTGACAGGCCGGTTTTCTGGCACAAAGTGGAATGCAAAAAAGTCCGTACCGGAAAACCGGACGGACTTTTTTGCACACGAAGCGAGATACCGCCTGTGCGGTACAGTGCCGACAGCTGTGAAGGAGAACAGCCGGAGGAGGAGAAGGCCCTGCACCCGATATCTCTTATTCAACAAGAAGAAAAAGATTTCAGTCTCAAAAAGCGCTCATCGCTTTCTGTAACCATATTGTAACTCTTTTGTTCCCATTTTGCAAGACCTTTTTCGCAGATTTTGTAACATAATTGTAATTTTTCCGGATTTATTTTGTAAATTCCAGGTAGCATTCAAACGCGGCGTGCTCTTCACGGCGGCCCACCACATACCAGCCATCGGCCGAGGGCGCATAGAACACCTCGACCTGACTGCCCAGCGGGATCTCCCGGTGGTACTTGACGGAGACGAATTTCAACGGCCCGCCCTTGACCACCTCCAGCGGCAGGGCATCACAGGCGATGTCCAGATAGCAGGCGTTATTCACATGGCCGTTCAGGTCGCACAGGGAGTAGCTGGCTGTCCGGCTGCCCGCACAGGTCAGTTCCTTTGCTTTGTGCACCAGCTGGGGCAGCTCCCCTTCCAGATCCTCGTTCCAGTAACCGGGCGTATGCCAGGAGGGCTGGCGCAGGATGCACTCACGATCGGTATCCACCATGATCCACCGGCTGTCGATCAGAGCACACTCCTTCCCTGCTTCGTCCAGAATGCGGGTCAGCCGCTTCATCGAACCCTTCTTGCACGGCTCACAGGCGGTAACAAATGTCAGCTTTTCGGCACGCAGGGGCATCCGGGTGATCTGCGCCGCCTGCTTGCCCACCAGAAACGCCGTGTGGTGTGCCTTGAAAAAAGCATCATCCATGCCGTAGGCACGGGCGTGGTCTGCCGCAGCCTGCTCCACATAGCGGAACAGGGCGCTGGGCTTGATCATCCGGCGAAAGTCGCCGTCTGCGTTCAGGACAGTTGTATGATAGGTATATTGATTCATACGTTTCCTTTCCAAAAGAGGACCCTCTCCGTCATTGCTTCGCATTGCCAGAGGCTTTGACGGAGAGGGCCCTTTCTTCTCAATACTGATTCCGGGTCTTTTTGCGCAGCTTGCGCCAGATGTTGAAGCAGGCCAGCGCTACCATGGCAAGCAGCAGCAGCAGGAACACAACGCCGCTGCCGCCCTCATTGTAGCTCTTCATCTCGCTCCACTTTACATCGAGCTCGTTGTTGACCTCATCGCTCAGGGCGGTGAACACCTTTTCCTTGGCTTCCACTTCCTCAGAGGGGTATGCGATCTCACTGTACTTCAGATCCTCGTCCAGGATATCCCACACCTTCTGCATAGGGGTGGTATAGCCGATATACTCCGCATTGGCCTTTCCGATGTCCGGCTCGCACATGAAGTTGATGAACATCTCCGCAGCTTCCTTGTGCTCACTGGTGGCAGGCACCGCCATGCAGTCCACCGACAGCACACTGCCCTCCTCCGGGAACACCCAGGCCAGATCCGGGTTATCATCGATCATGGTGATGGCATCGCCGGAGTAGTACACGCCGATGGCCGCCTCGCCGCCGATCATCTTATCAAAGATCTCATCCATAACGTAGGCCTGCACCAGCGGTTTTTGCGCTTTCAGGGTCTCCACCACCTCGTCCACCTCTTCCGGGGTCTCGGGGTTGATGCTGGTGCCATTCTTGAACGCTGCAATGGCGTAAGCATCACGGCTGTTATTGAACATCAGGATGTTGCCCGCGTACTGCTCGTCCCACAGGTCAGCCCATTTGGTGGGGGCATTCTCCACCATGGTGGTGTTGTAGATGATGCCGGTGGTACAGAGCATATAGGGCACGGTATAGGCGTTGGTGGGGTCATAATCCGGATCACGGTAGACCGCATCGATGTTCTGGGAGTTGGGGATATTGCTGTAATCCAGCGGTGCAAGCATCCCCTCGGCGATCATCTTTGCCACCATGTAATCCGAAGGGATGACCACATCGTAGTTGGCCGCACCGGATTTCAGTTTGGCGTACATGGATTCGTTGGAATCAAAGGTGGTGTAGTTGACCTTGATGCCGGTAAGCTTTTCGAAGGCGGCCACCACATCCACGCTGTCATCGGAGCCGTTGGAGATGTATTCGCCCCAGTTGTAAACGTTGAGGGTGAGATTCTGGCCCTGAAAGCGGGTCCAGTCGTAATCGTCCGAGACCGAAACGTCCTCGGTCACCTCAATGGTTCCGGCGGCAAAGGCGGGCGCAGCACAGCAGAACGCCATGGTCAGCGTCAGCAGCAAAACAGCAAAACGTTTCATTTTACGTTCTCCCCTCTCAGTGCCTTCTGATCCCGGCGGTACTCCCGGCTCTCCATGGCATTGGAGATGAGAATGATGGTCAGGATCACCACAAACATGATGGTGGACAGGGCATAGATCTCCGGGCTGACCTTTTTTCGGGTCATGGAATAGATGGCAATGGGCAGGGTCTCCACCGTGCCGCAGTTGAAATAGGAGATCATAAAATCATCGATGGAGTAGGTCAGGCAGATGAGGAAGGCCGACAGGATGGCCGGGCTGATCTCAGGCAGGATGACTTTGAAGAACGCCTGCCTGGGGTCGCAGCCCAGATCCAGAGCTGCCTCATACAGTTTGATGTCCAGCTGCTTGAGCTTGGGGGTCACGTTGAAGATGACATAGGGAACATTGAAGGCGATATGCGCGATCAGCAGCGTGGGCATTCCCATGATGGTGTCGGGCAGCCAGGAGACTCCTTCGGAAAAGCGCTGGTAAGCCACAAACAGCAGCATCAGGGAGATGCCGGTGATGATCTCCGGGTTGACCACCGGGATATAGGTGATATTGGTGACCACCAGGCGGCTCTTGCGGCTCATGGACGCAATGCCCAGCGAGGCCGCAGTGCCCAGAACCGTTGCAATGACCGCAGAGATGAGGGCCACCTCCAGTGAGACGCGCAAAGCGCTCAGGATGGCAGAGTTATGGAGCAGGCTGGTGTACCACTTGAGGGTAAAGCCTGTGAACAGTGCGTAGCCCTTGCTCTGGTTGAAGCTGAACACGATCATATAAGCAATGGGCAGGTACATGAAGCAGAAGAAGAGGATGACGTAGGCCCGCTGCATCAGGCGCAGATGTTTCGTTTTCATCAGGACACGCCCTCCATTTCATCTTCATCAAAGCTGGATGTGAAGCTCATGCAGAGCAGGACGATGATCATCAGCACAAGGCTCATGGCCGAACCGACATTCAGGTTGTAGCTGTTGCCCAGGAACTGCATCTCGATCAGGTCGCCGATCATCAGGTTTGAGCCGCCGCCCAGCATACGGCTGATGACAAAGGTAGACACCGCCGGAACGAACACCATGGTGATGCCGGTGCTGATGCCGGGCACGCTCATGGGGATGAGCACCCGGAAAAGGGTCTGGGTGGTGGAGGCTCCCAGATCCTGTGCCGCTTCCACCAGGCTCTGATCGATCTTGGTCATACTGGTGTAGAGGGGCAGGATCATGTAGGGCACATAGTTATACACCATGCCCAGCACTACCGCGCCGGAGGTGTTCAGCATGGTATAGGGGCCCAGACCAAAAAAGCCCAGCACCGCGTTCACAGGGCCGTTGATGCTCAGCAGGCCCATCCAGGCATAGGTGCGGAGCAGGAAGTTCATCCACATGGGCAGCATGACCAGCATCAGCATGATATGCTGTTTGTTCACCCGCAGGCGGGACAGGAAATAGCCCACCGGAAATGCAATGATCAGGCAGATCACGGTAGCCACAAGGGCCAGCAGCAGGCTGCGGGCAAACACGGAGCCGTAGCCGCTGACGCTGGTCAGGTTGGCAATGGTGAAATTGCCGCTGCCATCGGTCAGGGCATAATAGACCACGATGATCAGCGGAATCACCGTGAACAGCACCATCCAGATAAAATAAGGATAGGCCAGCTTCTTATCGTAAATTTTCATCATTTCCCATTCAGCCCTCCGAACGTGCCATGATATGGATCTCGTTGGGGCCGATGCGCATACCAATGGTCTCACCGGGGGTGCAGGCGCGGGTGGAGTGGATCAGCCACTCACGGCCCTCGCACTCAACGTGCATCTCAAAGTGAACGCCCTTGAAGATGACATCATTGACTACGCCCACCAGCTGACCCTCCACGGGGCTGACCACTTCAATGTCCTCGGGGCGGACCACCACCTGTACGCTCTGTTCCCGAGCAAAGCCGCGGTCCACGCAGGGGAACTGCACACCCGAGAAGGAGACCAGGAAGTCGCGGTGCATCACGCCGTCCACAATGTTGGAATCGCCGATAAAGTCCGCCACAAAGGCATTTTTAGGCTCGTTGTAGATATCCTCGGGGGTACCGATCTGCTGCACCTTTCCGCCGTTCATCACAACGACGGTATCGGACATGGTCAGGGCCTCTTCCTGATCGTGAGTAACATAAATAAAGGTGATGTTCATCTCACGCTGCAGGCGCTTGAGCTCCAGCTGCATCTCCTTGCGGAGCTTGAGGTCCAGCGCACCCAAAGGCTCGTCCAGCAGCAGGATCTCAGGCTCGTTGACCAGACTGCGGGCAATGGCAACACGCTGCTGCTGACCGCCGGACATCTGGCCAATGCTGCGGCGCTCAAAGCCCTTCAGGCCGACCACCTCCAGCATATCGCGCACCTTGCGGCGGATGGTCTCTTCGTCCATCTTCTTCAGGCGCAGGCCAAAGGCCACATTCTCAAACACGTTCAGGTGCGGGAACAGCGCGTACTTCTGGAACACGGTATTCACCGGACGCTTATAGGGTGGCACACCGGTAATATCCTGGCCCTTCAGCAGAACCTGACCCGCGTTGGGTTCCAGGAAGCCTGCGATCAGGCGCAGGGTGGTGGTCTTGCCGCAGCCGGAGGAGCCCAGCAGCGTTACGAACTCTTTGTCATGGATGTCCAGGTTCAGCCCATCCAGAATGCGCTGACCGTCAAATTCCACCACGATATCGCGCAGTGAAACGATCACCGAGTTGTCCATTTTTTACTTTTCCTCCTTAAACTCAGATACGAAAAAAGACAGGGCATCCACCCCATCCTTCGTACCAGGGCGACCCAGCCCCGCACAACATCCATGACATCCGTAATATTGTGCAGTTATTCTGCCCTGTCATCGCCTATCATAAACAATCCGAACTGAAATGTCAATCACTCTGTCGAGGTTTGCCGAAACTTTACATCCGGCGCAAAAAAATCCCGCGCTGTACCAAGAATTCGCACAGCGCGGGAGTGAAACGTTTTATTCTGCTTTCAGCTGATCCGCGGGGTACAAAAGCGCACTCACCACACTGGCATCCACCGTATAAACGGAGCTGTCGCCTTCCACCATCAGGTAACAGCCGTCTGTCCCCATGGCATAGGTCAGATTTATTGTGCCATCGGCTGTGGTGACCTCTGCTGTGACCAGCGGAGCCTCAAAACCATACGCCGCCGGGTCGGCATCTGTTGCCTGTGCCGAGACATAGGTGCAGAGAGCCGAGAGGATGGCATCCACCTTTGTCTCGTCGAGGTCTGCGGCGGTATCCCCCGCCAGCCGCCAGGCAGTCTGGTAGGCGTTGCTGTCACTCTCTGCTGCAGGCTCCGAGTTTGCTTTCAGGGTCACGGTCTCGCCATCGGCCAGCGTATAGGAGGCGGCTTCGATCTCCGAGGCCGTCAGCCCCGCCGGGTTGAAGGCACCGAACAGCTCCGCCCTGGTCAACTCAAAGCAGGCGGCTTTGGTCCCCGATACTGTATAAATGACATCGCTGTTATTCTTGCGGACATAGAGATCCCCTGTCATGGTATTGCTGGCCCCGAAGGTATAGGTGTCCGTTTCGCCCGCTGCCGTCACCTCTATGGTCAGCGCAGGCTCCGTAAAGCCGTAGTCCTCCCCTGCCTGCGGGCTCAGCTCCCGCTTTGCGTTCAAAGAGGAAAGCGCGGTGAGCATCGTGTTGCAGGCAGAGGTGTCCAGATGGTAAGCGGGATCTTCAGCCAGCGTCCAGCCATCGGCGGTATAGAGCAGGGTGTTCGTCTCGCCCTGATAGTGGAGCACGATCTGCGTCAGGTCATTGCCCGAAACTGCCGCCAGCGGAATGGTTCCATCTGCGGCCGCACTGGCAGCCTGTTCTTCCCGGGCATTCCGCAGCGTCAGCAGGGCAAACACGCCGCCTGCCAGCAGGATGAGGAAAAGCAGCACCCCGAGGGTACGCCGTTTTGCTTTCATAGACAGGTCCTCACTTTCTGCGCCGCAGCACGACCACCACGGCACCCACAGCCAGCAGGGCCGCAGGCAGAACGATGACAAAGAGCAGGCCCAGCGTAGAGGCAGCAATGCCGGGCACCTCCAACGGAGCTGCTTCCAGTGCCTTGCTGTCGATGAGGACAGCGCTCTCCTGCCCGGCCAGCGAAGCCGCACACCCCTGCAGGAAGGTCACATTGCCCGGGATGACCTGATAGATGCCCTCATTGTCCATATTGCCGCAGTTGACCCAGATGACCTGGGCACCCGTATCCTCATTGCGGGCGTATGCTGCCAGCGTGAAGGGACCGGCAATGTCGCCGTCCGCCTTCTCGGTGGTGGTCATCTCGTAGCCTTCCGGTTTGCTGTAAGCACTGTCCGAGCTGACCAGCAAGGCCTCCGAGACCACCTGCTCTGTCTCGGTCAGGGTGATGCCCTGTGCCATCTGCAGCAGAACTCTGCGGCTGGTGTTCACACCGTCCAGCGCGGTGGATTCCTCTGTACTGGCATAATCCGGCAGCAGGTAAAGGGCCGGGTAGCCATTGAGGTAATGGTTGGTGTCGCCCTCCACCACAAGGCCCTCGGTGCGGGTCAGGCCGAACTCGGCCATCACAGCATCCAGATTGGGGGTACTATAATAGGAATCCGTCAGCAGCAGCACGCGGCCTCCGTTGCTCAGGTAGCTGCGCAGCTGGCTCAGCTCATCCACCAGACTGCCTGCGCCGGAAAAGTCCTGCGCCGGATCGTTGATGACAAGCAGGTCACAGTCCTCGGGGATGGTCTGGGAGAGCAGGTCAAGTGCCGAGACGGTCAGGTTCTGGCTTTCCAGCGCATCGGTCAGGGTGGAAGTCAGCGCCTGCTCGCCATGGTTGGTGGTGTAGTACACATGGCGGCTCTCTCCGCTGGTCAGCTGGTAGATGGCAGAGGTGATCCTGCTTTCACCGTCAAAGGTCACGTTGGCCGCGCCGGTGGCGGCATAATCGCTGTAATCGTAGTCGTAAAGCTCTGCGGCATCCAGCACCTTGCTCTGTTCCCCGCAGACCAGGATCAGCCCACCGGAGGTCAGATCCTGTGCGCCGTACTGGGCCGCAAAGGTCGGGTAGACTGCCGGATCTTTCAGCTCCCAGGTGATATGGCTGCTCTGGGCGGCGTATTTGTCCAGCAGCTTGGAGATGATCTGGTCCTCATTGCCGGTCTGGGCCAGATAGTAAATGGTCACATCCTGCGTCAGGTCATCGGCCACCTGTCTGGAGCTCTCGCTCAAGGTGTAGAGCCCAGCCTCGGAGAGATCGAACTCGGTATATCTGGAAGGAATGGCCCGGACGATGAGATTGACCAGCACGGCCAGCACGATCACAGCCGCGGCAATGGCTGCCGACCACACCCCGCTGCGGAACACCCGCCCGTCACCCGAGGATCTCTGCTTTGCAAAAAGCTTCATCTGTGTTCCCTCCTCTCAGTTCCAGCGGCGCTTCTCTATGTCCTGCGCCGTAAAGAACAGGAACACCGCCGTCACGGTCAGATAATAGACCACGGCAGGGATAGAGAAGCTGTTGTTGACAAAATCCTCAAAGGGTGTAAACAGGCACAGGGCACTCAGCACGGCGCTGAAAGCCTCGGTAAGCCATGCACTGCGGAGCAGAAACAGCCCCGTCAGGCCCAGGCAGAGCGCCGCAAAGGTCAGGCACCCCAGCACAAAGCTGCGGGTGCGCAGACCGGCCGCCAGAGATGCTGCGCCTGCGATCCCGGTGAACACTGCCAGCGCCACGGCGCTGCCCGCATTGAACATACTGCGCAGGCTGGGCATCAGGTAGGCCAGCAGCAAGGCTGAAAAGCCCGCCACGGCGGCAATGATCTGGTTCTCGGTCAGGCCGGAGAGAAACTCACACAATGCAACGGCCGCACAGCCCAGCAAAAAGTAGCAGAGCAGCCCCGCAAGGTTTGCGAGTAGAGCAGACACGGTGCCGCCCAGCGCCCAGAGGATGAAGATCATCACCGCATCCACGGCGCAGGGCAGTGCGAACACGGCCGCCATGGCAAAGAACTTGCCCAGCACGATGCCCCACACTGAGACCGGGCTGGTGAGCAGCAGCTGGTCGGTGCGGCTGTGGCGCTCCTCAGCCAGTGAGCGCATCGCCAGCACCGGGATATAGAGCAGCAGCATGAAAATGGTCTGGTAGAGGGTGTAGTAACTGAAATCCGTCAGGCCGTAGATCAGGCACCGGGCCAGAAAATACAGGCCGGAACTCGCCACCAGAAACGCCGTGAGGACGTACCCCAGCATCCCGTGAAAGAAACTGCGGAATTCCCGCTTAAAAATAGCTGTCATTCTGCGTCCTCCTCTCCGGTTGCTTCTTCCGATTCACCGTCGGTCAGTTCCAGAAACACCTCTTCCAGGCTCTTGCCATCGGCGGTCAGCTCCTCCAGACTGCCTGCTGCCGCCAGATGCCCTTTGGAAAGGATCAGGATCTGCTGGCAGACTGCCTGCACCTCACTGAGGATATGGCTGGACAGGATAACTGTATGTGCCCGGCCCAGCTCCCGGATGAGCTTGCGGATCTCGATGACCTGTGCCGGGTCCAGGCCGACCGTCGGCTCGTCCAGAATGATGAGCCTGGGGCTGCCCAGCAATGCCTGTGCAATGCCCACCCGCTGCTTGTAGCCCTTGGAAAGGCTGCGGATGAGCCGGGGCAGAACGGTTTCCAGCCCGGTACGGCGGGCAGCCCTGCATACCTGCTCCTTCCGTTCCGCCTTTTTCACACCCTTCAGCTCGGCGGCAAAGGTCAGGTACTCCTGCACCGTCATCTCCGGGTAAAGGGGCGGCTGTTCGGGCAGATAGCCCACACAGGCCTTGGCGGCATCGGCCTCCTCGGGCAGAGGGTGCCCTGCCACCGTCACCTGCCCACTGGTGGCAGAGAGATAGCCGGTGAGGATGTTCATAATGGTGGATTTGCCCGCGCCGTTGGGCCCCAGCAGACCACAGATCTGGCCATCTGCCACGGTAAACGAGACATCGTCCACGGCAAGATGATTGCCATACTGTTTGGTGAGATGAGAAACTTCGATCACGTTCACAACGCTCCTTTCTAAGGCAGCGCAAAGCGCTTTTTGAAGATACTGGTTTATTTTAGTCCGGAAATGTGTTCAAAATAAGGGAACGGCGTGTAAATTACAGAAAGAGAGCTTTTGTGCGGCATAACAACAAAAAACGCCGCCTCCCAAAGGAGACGGCGCTGAAAAGACCAGTAATTACTTACGGCCGAAACGCTTGTTGAAGCGCTCAACACGTCCGCCGGTGTCAACCAGCTTCTGCTTACCAGTGTAGAAGGGATGGCACTTGGAGCAAACTTCGACGTGGATCTCGGGCTTGGTAGAACGAGTCTTAATGACGTTGCCGCAAGCACAAGTGATGGTGCAGTCAACGTAGTTCGGATGGATACCCTGTTTCATTCTTTTTCACCTCATTTCTGGTTCTGACTTATTGGGGCCATATTATAAATGTATGTGCCCATCACAACCTTCAATATCGGCTACCCCCGCGAGCGGCCTTGGAAACGATTGCCTTAGTATTATATCACAGATCTCAGAAAAAGCAAGAGGAAATTTCAGCTTTTTTCGTATCATTTTTATACAGACTGTACTATGGAATTTTGTATTAAGTTGATTTTCATTCAACATTATATAAGCAGCAAAGATACTCTTTGTTATATTCCTTTGCTTTTCCACGCATTCCCGTTTATTTTGAGTTTTTTCACGGAATTGTGACCTACATATTATATCACGCCCAGTCCAAAAAGAAAACCCCGCAGTTCCCGACTTCTTGACAAGCCAGCTGCTTCTGATTACAATACAAAAAAAGAGTTCACAGACGTTCTCTTTGCATATTTCAGCCATCAGCTCCGGGAAAGGATTTTTTTCATGGAACCAAAAACAAAACAATATCTGCTCATAACCGTTGTAGGAGTAACGCTTTTTGTGGCGCTGCTGCGGCTTTCTGCCGTTCTGACCTTTGCAGCACAGCTGGTAGACCTGGTACTGCCCATTCTGGCAGGCGGCATTCTGGCACTATTTATCAATGTGCCTATGACCGGGCTGGAAAAACGGCTGAAACGCCTGTTCTGCAAGGCCAAAAAACAGCCCTCGGATAAAGTACTCCATCTCCTGAGCTTCTTCATCACCCTGCTGGGTGTTGTGCTGGTGTTGGTGCTGGCGCTGACATTGCTGATCCCGGAGCTGGTGCAGTCTTTTCACAGCCTCTATGTACAGATCGAAGCAAACATCCCCCGCTGGACCGCCTATCTCAGCGCACAGGATGCCGACATGGGGTGGTTGATGAGCTGGCTGGAGGGCATCGACTGGGAGCAGCTGCTCCACAGGGTCACCGACAGCATCGATACCGTGCTGGTCAATGCGGTAGGTGCCGTATCTGCTACGGTAAATATCGTGGTGACCGCATCCTTTGCTCTGATCATCTCCGTTTATATGTCCGTTGGCTCAGAGAGTCTCTGCCACCACGCCCGCACATTGGTCTGTGCCTACCTGAAGCCCAGCCATGCCGACTGGCTGTTGAAGTTCTGCCGGCTGTTCCGGCAATCCTTCGCAAACTTTCTGACAGGGCAATGCAGTGAGGCCGTGATCCTTGGCGTTCTCATGGCTCTTGCGTTTTCCGTTTTCAAGATCCCCTACGGCAGCCTGGTGGGAATGCTGACTGCTATTTGCGCCATCATCCCTTACGTTGGAGCGCTGATCTCCTGCGTAGTCAGCGTGTTCCTCGTGCTGTTGGTGGATCCCGTTCTGGCCGTCCGCTGCCTCATTGTTTACCTTGCCGTACAGTTTATTGAAAACCAGTTCATCTACCCCCGGGTGGTGGGAAAGTCCGTGGGGCTTTCTCCGCTGTACACCCTTGTTGCCGCTATGATCGGTGGAAAGCTCTTTGGCATCATCGGTATCATCTTCTTTATCCCCCTGACAGCGGTGATCATTGAGCTTGTGAAGGAGGATGCCTGCCGACGCATACAGGCAAGAGAACCCCAGTAATCCAGACTGCCTGAGCAAGGGGGTTCTTCACCCAAGTGCCACACCCAGAACCATCATCGTGTGCATTGCTGCCGGCTGTTCCGGTGCAGGCGCAGGATGATATGCGTACAAAAATACCGCTGCTCCTGTGCATTTCCCCAAATGCAAGAGCAGCGGTATTTTATTGCGCCGCTTTCGTTTTCTTTTGCAGCGCTTCGTGCATATATCCCATCAAAATCAGGATCACCAGCAGGTAATACGGAAAAATTGCGATCGTGGTGTGGTTTGCGATCACGCCGAACAACGGCGGCATCAGGCAGTTGCCAATATAGGCGCTGGCCATCTGAACCCCAATGATCGCCTGTGACCTGTCCGCACCGAAGCGGCCCGGCGTTGCATGAATGATGCTGGGATAGATCGGAGCACAGCCAAGACCAACCAGCAGCAGCCCTGCCAGTGTCACTGCTTCCCCAAGCGGCAGAAGAAACGCCGCTATCCCAATCGCGATGATCCCCTGCCCCATACGAACCATCTGGGTATCATCGAATTTTAAGGTCAGGAAGCCGCACAACGCCCGTCCCACGGTGATGCCGACAAAGAAAAGACTGGCAAAGCCGGCGGCGGTCTCCGGCGCGATTCCCCTGTTCAGCACCAGATAACTGCTGGCCCACAGGCTGGTGGTCTGCTCCAGAGAACAGTAGCAGAAAAATGTGACTAGAACCTCTTTTACGCCGGAGATCCGGAAAATCTGTTTCAGGGTCAGTACTTCTGCCGGGACTGCTTCCCGCTCCTCGGCATTCGCACCCGATTTCGTTTTCCAGAGCGGGAGGCTCAGCAGAATAATGACCGTCAGCACCATCTGCATCACACTGATGACCCGATACCCCGTCTGCCACCCGGCATGGGAAGAAAGCGCCGCACCCATGATGTAGGGCCCGACCGAGGCTCCGATTCCCCACATACAATGGAGCCAGCTCATGTGGCGGCTGGCAAAATGGAGCGCCACATAGTTGTTGAGTGCCGCATCCACGCTTCCAGCCCCAAGTCCATAAGGAATTGCCCACAGGCACATGGCCCAGAACGAGCTGCTGACGGAGAACCCGAACAGTGCAGCAGCGGTCATGGCAACGCTGATGGCCGTAACACCGCCTGCTCCAAACCGGCGGGTCATCCGGTCACTTTGCAGGCTGGAGAGCACCGTTCCCACCGATATGATACAGAAGATCACACCGGAGTAGGAGACCGGAACCCCAAACCCCTGATAGATCGAAGGCCACGCAGCCCCCAGCAGAGAATCTGGCAGGCCCAGACTGATAAAAGAAACATAGATCACCGCTAACAGCAGATGAATCATTTTGCATTCCTCCTTTTGATCGATATAATGATATCACAGCAGAAGAAATGCCATTAGGATAAATTCCTCAATTTTGTACAACAAAAACGTCAACATCGAAAGCACAGATTCATCATCGCACTTCCGTTCGGATCGTGAACCCATCCGGAAGGTTGGAAATTTCTTTTTTCAGGAACAATGGATAAAAAGTTTCATCCTTTAATTGAGCAATCTCTAACCATTTAAATATATGCGTATCGGTTCCCTCTGTTCGAGTAAACGTGTTTTGCCTTTCCAGCAGGCCAGCATCTGCGGTATCCATCAAAAAATAAATACATATCTCGTGATATCGGAGACCATCTGTATCTTTTGTGAAAAAAGATTGATTCAACCATAATGGCCGGGATATCTTCAGTGAAACACCAAGCTCTTCCCGAACTTCCCGTATCATCGCTTGTTCGGCCGTTTCCTCCATCATCACTCTACCCCCGGGCAGAGAGTAGTACTCTGACGGTTTGTCATGGGACATTGCCAAAATTCTTCCGTTAGAAATTATGATTGCACTTACTCTGTAATTGAACTTTTCATCGCCCATCTTAAAAGAGATATCCACTTTCCATCACGCTCCCACATTCATTCTTATTCGTACATCCGCCCCTATTTTACCAGCAATAAGAGAACATAGCAATTTCTTCAAGCAAAAACGCCAGCGTACCATGTTTTCGTAACACGATACGCTGGTGTCTTATTGTTCTGCTGTTACCCAGCCTTCGGTGTGAGCCATGCTTTTACGATAGCGGTCTTTATACTTGATCCACTTCCGAATCTGCCCTGCCATCTTCTCCGAAAAGAATACCGACTCAGTCCCTTTAACTCACACGCCTCCAGAAACATTTCTACATCTTTTTCCACCACAAAAAACCTCCGGAATCCATTCGGCTCCACACCCAATAAATTCCGGAGATTTATCGCCCTATCAACATTCAATTCATCGCTATGGAATCCATAATTCTATAATGCCATAGCGATAAACATTTTTCACCATCCCAGAATTGCCAGCTTTGCGCACAAAATATCACGTCGGCACGTGTATCCATCACACTGCCCTCTGCCGTTTATCCAGCCGCATCTTATCGGCAATCATCGCAATGAACTCTGAATTGGTGGGCTTGCCCCGCAGGTTGTGGATGGTATAGCCGAAATAGCTGTTAAGAGTGTCCACATCGCCCCGGTCCCACGCCACCTCAATGGCGTGGCGGATGGCGCGCTCCACCCGGCTGGCAGTGGTACCGTTTTTCTTGGCGATTTCCGGGTAGAGACGCTTGGTCACAGCGTTGATGTACTCCGGCTCGTTCATGGTAAGCAGGATGGCATCCCGCAGGAACTGGTAGCCCTTGATGTGGGCGGGAACGCCGATCTGGTGCAGGATCTCAGTGACTGTCAGTTCATCGCTGTCCACGCTGGTATGCAGAATGCGCTTTTCCTGCCCGGCAGCCACCTTCAGCACGCGGCTTGCCAGAACCGTCTCGTCAAAGGGCTTGACGAAGTAGTAAGCAAAGCCCTCGTCCAGCAGCTCCTGCACCATTTCCTCGCTCTGGAACGCCCCCGTCACAAAGAAAGAGGTGTGACGCTCACCGGCTGCATTGTACTTCTGTTTCACGGCCAGCGCATCCAGCCCGGGCATAAAGGCATCCAGCAACACCACCTGGGGCCGCACTGCAAGCATTTTCTGCAGGACCTTCAGGCCGTCTTTTTCCACCACGGTCACCTCTACGCCCTTCTGCTCCAAAGCTTCACGACAGGCTGCCGTGATCTCTGCGCCAGTATCCGACATCAAAAATTTGATCTTGTCCATCGTTCATTCCTCCAATGTGTGCGGTTTTCCTTACGTTTCTGATTTTACCATAAATTCCCATGGATTTCAACTGTTATTTTTGCCATATTATGGAATCTTCAGTCGAATCAGCCTGTTTTGTTTTACCAAATCTGCTCATTTTTCCGCCGTTGCAACCTGTTCAGCCTGCTCCAGCATGGTCTGCGCGAAAATTCCATAGCCCCGTGTCGGATCGTTGACGAGAACATGGGTCACCGCGCCGACCAGCCGCCCATTCTGCAAAATGGGACTGCCGCTCATCCCCTGCACAATGCCGCCGGTCCGGGAAAGCAGGGCTTTGTCCACCACCCGGACGACCATATTGCGGCGCGGATCGGCATCGCTGATCTTCTCGATGCGGACATGGTAGGTACGGGGTGTTTCCCCAGCGACGGTAGCCAGGATCTGTGCATCCCCCGTCTCGACCTCCTGCGCAAACGCCACCGGCATGGTTTGCCCGGAAAAGCCTGTCCGCGTTGTGCCATAAACACCGTTTTCTCCATTGATCCGGATGCTGCCAATGGCGTGGGCGCTCAGGAACTTCCCCTTCAGCTCCCCTGGGCTGCCCACAGTGCCCATGCTGCACCCGGTGATATCACACGGCACGATCTCCCCGCTGCGCAGAGCGATGCTTTCGCCGGTGTCGCCGTCGCTGATGGGATGCCCCAGCCCTGCAAAGACACCCTTTTCCGGGTCCACAAAGGTCAGAGTGCCCACACCGGCGGAGGAATCCCGCACCCACATGCCTGCCCGCCACTGGGCGGCAGCAGCATCCCAGACAGGGGTCAGGGTGGTGCTGCGCTGTTCCCCGCTGCGGACATAGATGACCTCTGCGGCGCTTCCCCGGGCGGCTTCCAGCGCTTCCTTCACAGCGTCATTGTTTTCCGTCCTGGTCTGTCCAATGCGGATCACGCGGTCTCCCAGGCGCAGTCCCGCCGCCTTTGCCGGGTTCACTGTGCTCCCGCCGGGGCTGTCAATATCGGAAAAGCCAACGATCAGTGCCCCCTCGGAGAACATTTTGACCCCGAACGGCGTACCGCAGACCGTGACCTGCGTGCGCTCCGTGACCACCGTGCGGATATTCTTGATGGGAAGCCAGCCGCCCAGTGACAGAGTGGTCTGGTAACTGCCCACGACCTGGGTACTGGCCGCATTCTGGCTGCCGTGAAGCCCCATAGGTTCCACCCAGCCAAAGCGGGGCAAAAGCAAGGCCTGCCCGGGTTCCAGATAAACACGATCCGGCAGGCGGCTGTACAGCCAACCCAGCAGCAGAAACGGCAGCAGGAGAAGATACACTGCTGTCAGTCTCAGCAATCGCTGTGCTCTGTTGCGTCGTTTCACGGTCCTGCCTCCCCGGTGATAATTTGTTCTAGTATGCACCGGAACACGATCGAATATGAAACGAGGAAATTTCTATCAAAATCGCTTGACTTTCCCGGGGTAATGTGGTAGTATATTCAAGCAGTCCGCAACAACGGTTTCGAGCCTCAGAAATCCGGGATTGCAACAATTTTATAGTTGTGCGAGGGTGGCGGAACTGGCAGACGCGCACGTTTGAGGTGCGTGTGGTTTATCCTTGGGGGTTCGAGTCCCCTCCCTCGCATAAAAGAAATCCCACGGTCTAGCGATAGATCGTGGGCTTTTCTTATGCTTTCCAACCAAAGCCGCAAACAAAACGGCAGGCCCGGATTCTATCCAAGGGCCTGCCGTTTTGTGTATGCAGGAGAAGGGACTTGAACCCTCACTCACTGGGAACTGGTGCCTAAAACCAGCGCGTCTGCCATTCCGCCACTCCTGCACGGAGAACTTATTTAGTTTATCAATTTTTGCGGGAAATGTCAATTCCTCTGCCTGCTTTTGTATTCTACAAATTTTCAGCGGGTCATATCCTATAAGAGATACTGCAGATCCAATGCGATTTGTCAAGGAGGTTTGGGAGATGGTTTCATGGCTGAGAGCAAACGGGAAGATCTTATTTCGCGGGGCAGCTCTGCTTCTGGCGGGCGCAGCGGCAGGCTTTGGGCTGGGGCTGTTCATTGCTGTGCCGGCGGGGCCCAGCTGCCGAGAAAGCGACCTGACCCCGGTACCGGATACCGGCTTTGTCTCCCCTGCTCCGGAGGCAGCCCCTGCAAGCTCATTGCCGCAGGAGGAGCCGGTGCCGGAGAAATGGGTCTGCCTGACCTTTGATGACGGCCCCAGCAAAACGACCCCGGCGGTTCTGGATGCGCTGAACGCCGCCGGGGTCAAGGCCACCTTTTTTGTGGTGGCCACGGGCTACAATGAAAAGTACCTGCCGCTCATTGCGGATGCAGCGGCAGCAGGCCACCAGATCGCGCTGCATTCCGCTTCCCATGAATACAGTGGCATCTACCAGAGTGCAGATGCCTACTGGCAGGATATCGAACTGTTGAAAGAGCGCATCTCGCCCTATGTCAACACAGCTTCTCTGCATTACCTGCGCTTTCCAGGCGGCAGCACCAACACGGTCAGCCGCCGCTACGGCGGGCGCGGTGTGATGGCCGAGCTGAAACAGCAGTGTGCCGAGAAGGGATATGCCTATGTAGACTGGAATGTCTGCGCTGAGGATGCCGTGGGCGGCAAGCCCAGTGCCGGGACCACCTACCGGAATGTGGTGCGTGAGACCGGCGAGCAGACCCAGTGCATCGTTCTGATGCATGATTCTGCCACCACCCGCACCACCGCCGAGGCGCTGCCGGACATCATCCAGTGGTATCGGGATCAGGGGTTCACATTCTGCCGCGTAGAGCAAGTGCTCCCAGCACCATAGCGGCCACTGCCACAGGAAGCAGCCGCCGCAGCCAGCGCAGCAGGCGTTCCCGCCTGAGCGGCAGTCCCGTTTTGAGAGATTCCGGGAAGAGTGCTTCGCAGCAGATAGAATCGCAATAGCGGCCCTGCCCGCGCCATGCCTTATACCGGATACCGTGCCACTCAAACTCCGGGTACATTCCCCCTTTTGTGATGCAGACGGGGCTCCCTTGAGCTTCCCCATAGCGCAGCAGCACGGCTGCAAAATCCTCCGGGGTATTGATGGACTGTTCCGATACGATGAAAAAGCGTTTTTTCTGTTCGTTTTCTGCCACGGTACGGTAATCCCTGAGCCAGCCGGAGAAAAATCTGCCCGGCTCCTGCGGGTCCTGCATCCGTTTCAGGCAGTCGTCCACATCCAGCTGATCCACCTGAGGAGTCTGTTGGGTCAGCTCTGCGCAAAAGCGGATCGCACCCGCCAGCTGTGCCGCCTGCTGCTCCAGTACCGCCTGCTGTGCCTGAAGTGCTTCGCTCAGCGGCTGTTCCCCGTTGAGGACCCTCTGTATTACGGGCAGCGGCATATCCAGCATCCGAAGCATCCGGATCAGTTTCAGGGTCCGGATATCCCCGGCGGTGTAATCCCGGTAGGCATTGCCCCGGTTACGGGCAGGGGTCATCAGCCCTTCTTTTTCGTAGAAGCGGATGTTGGGGCTGGAAACTCCACTCTGTTCCGCAGCCTGTTTGATGTTCATTTGCTTCACCTCCGCCCTTACACTACACCATAAAGTCGGTTGAAGGTCAAGCATTTTTCAAAAAATAGCGCAAAAATGCCCCGGCGGGCGCAAAACCTGCCGGGGCATTCATTCTGGATCACGCTTACTGTGCGTTGTTGAACAGGGAGAAGGCGCGGTAAGCCATGTACAGGTCGTTCTTATGGATGACCTCGAAGGGAGCGTGCATGGACAGCACAGGCACACCGATATCCAGCACGGGAATGCCGCGGTTTGCGACATACTTGGCGATGGTGCCGCCGCCGCCCAGATCCAGACGGCCCAGCTCACCGATCTGCCATGCAACGCTGCCGTTGTCCAGCATCCGGGTGATATCACCGACCAGCTCAGCGCAGGCATCGCTTGCGGAGCCCTTGCTGCCGCCGCCGGTGTACTTGAAGATGGCAACGCCGCGGCCTGCATAAGTGCCGTTCATAGGCTCGAATGCACTTGCCCAGGTGGGATCGTAGGCAGCGGTCACGTCAGCGGACAGGCAGACGCTGTGACGGAAGGCCAGGATATCATCCTGACCGGCGGTACGGCAGAGCTCCTGCATGAAGTGGAAGGCGTACATGCTCTGCATACCGGTCACGCCGTCGGAGCCGATCTCTTCCTTATCGGTCAGGACGCAGACGGTGGTGTAGGCGGGGTTCTTGGTCTCGATCTCGGCCATCAGTGCGGGATAAGCGTCCACACGGTCATCGTGGCCATAGCCGCCCACCATGGAGCGGTCGAAGCCAACGTCACGGCTCTTGTAAGCCGGGGTGATCTCGATCTCAGCGCGCATGAACTCCTTCTCAGTGATGCCGTACTTCTCGTTGAGCAGGATCATGGTGTTCAGCTTGACAGCTTCCTTGACGTTCTCGTCATCAACAGCGTCGGAGCCGATGAGGATGTTCAGCTCCTCAGCCTTGATGCCGTCCTTCAGGGGACGGGCGTTCTGCTCGGCACCCAGATGGGGCAGCAGGTCGGTGATGCAGAAGACGGGATCGTTCTCGTCCTCGCCCACACGGACGGTGACGGTGGAGCCATCCTCACGGGTGAACACGCCGTGGATGGACAGAGGGATAGTGCCCCACTGATACTTGCGGATACCACCGTAGTAATGGGTCTTGAAGTAGCTCAGGTGGTCAGACTCATACAGCGGGGTGGGACGCAGGTCCAGACGGGGGCTGTCGGTGTGGGCAATGACCAGATGGAAGCCATCCTCAAAGCTCTTGGTACCGATGGTGGAAGCCACCACAGCCTTGTTGCACTGGACAAAGTAGATCTTGTCGCCGGGCTTGTAGGTCTTTTTCGGGTCGAACTGCTGGTAGCCTGCATCCTTGAGCATCTGCTCGCTCTCGGCGGCGACCTCACGCTCGGTCTTGCCTGCATCCAGGAACTTCTTGTAGCCCTCGGCAAAGTCGTGGGCCTTCTGCTTCACGTCAGCGTCCTTATCGGCGACGTAAGCAGGCTTATAGAGCAGCTTTTCAGCCAGCTGCTGGTTCGGAGTTTTTTCTGCCATAGAATTTCTCCTGCCTTTCTCTTTCGGTATTCCTAAATATTTCAAACCGGCGCAAGCCGGTTCAAGCGGGTTTGCAGCCTGCTCAGGCTCCGTACAGCTCGGTGTACTTGGCATAGCAGGCGGTGATCTTTTCCACATAGTGGTGCATCTGGTTATAGGGGAAACCCGACAGGGTCAACCCGTCCTCCGAGTGTTCCTCCTTCTGAAGCAGGGCATCCACGGTACCCCACCCGCTGTGGTAGGCTGCGGCGGCCGTGGAGATATCGCCGTTGTAACGCACCAGGCAGAGGTGGAGGTAATAGCATCCAAAGCGGATGCTCACATCCGGGTCGTACAGGTCGCCAAAGGAAACCTCCTCCCCCAGGCCCAGCTTACTGCGGAGCCAGAGGAAGGTCTCCTCCGTCATCTGCATCAGGCCGCGCGCATCGACACTGGAAGTTGCGCCCGGGTCAAAGCCGCTCTCGGTGCGGATGAAGGAATAGACCAGCAGCGGGTCAAGGTCATACTCGGCAGCGTACTGCTCCACAAGGTCGTTGTATTTCCGCGGGTAGAGCCGCTGTTCCACCTGACGGCGCACCGGCGGCAGCGCCAGCAGGACCACACAGAGCAGAAAGAGCAGCACCAGCGTTTTCAAAAACTTTTTCAAAGCGAAGTGTCCGCGCCCCCTTTCCGTGCGCCCTCAGCCTGCAGCTGCTCACAGAGCGCCGCTGCTGCCGCTTCCAGAGAAGCAAGGTCAGCATCGTTGCGCAGGACATGATCGGCCCGGGCAAGCAGGACCTCTTCCGGGGTCTGGGCGTTGAGCCGCCGTGCCGCCATCTCCGGGGCGATGCCGTCCCGGGCCGCAATGCGGGCCACACTGGTGGCAAAGGGCGCAGTGACCACACAGAGGTGGTCGCACTCTTTTTCCGCATCGGTGCCCACGATCACGGCTCCGTCTATCACAAAAAGCGGTGCTCCGGCTTCCCGGGCGGCCTGCTTCAGTCTGCAGACCCGCCGGATGATCTCCGGAAGCACGAGGGAATCCAGAGCAGCCTTTCCTTCCGGCGCAGCAAAGGCGCGGTCTGCCAGCAGGCGGCGGTTCAGGCTGCCGTCGGCATACAGGATATCTGCCCCGAACCGCTGGGCCAGCACCGGCAGCAGCGGAGAACCGGGCAGCAGGATCTCGCGGGAGATCTGGTCGGCATCCACCAGCGGGACACCATGGGCGGCAAACACCGCCGTCACAGTCGATTTGCCGCAGCCGCTGCGGCCGGTGATCCCAAGCGTGATCATAGCTGGATCACCCGGAACGCTGCCGCACGGATCAGGCGGTTGTACACCGCCATGGACAGGCCGTCCTTTTTGGGGCAGCGAGCATAGACCACCCCGTCCCCCTGCTCATCCAGGGCACGCAGGCTGCGGAAGATATGCTTTGCCTGATCGGCACCGTCGCCCTCCCTGCCATATTCCACGCAGGGCCAGCCGAGCTTTTCGGCCTCGCCGGTAAAACAGAGGCAGCTGGGGTTCTGGTCGGCATGGGCATCCACATAGGCCTTGAACTGCTCAAAGGTGCCGTCCAGCAGGGTGACATCTGCCTTAGGGGCGTAATGCTTATACTTCATGCCGGGGCTGCGGACAACAGCACCCTCGGGCAGCTTCTCGAGGATGGCCTTGGAGACCTCGACCTCCTCACCCAGAGCGCGCTCCAGAT
This sequence comes from Faecalibacterium sp. Marseille-Q4137, assembly GCF_017377535.1. Taxonomy (NCBI): domain Bacteria; kingdom Bacillati; phylum Bacillota; class Clostridia; order Eubacteriales; family Oscillospiraceae; genus Faecalibacterium; species Faecalibacterium sp. Marseille-Q4137. Next base: position 32,772 of record NZ_JAFREK010000001.1, on the reverse strand, counting down.
CTTCCAGCGTGATATGGCCGGGGCGGAACAGGGTGGGCTTTTCGCCTACCACAGAGATCACGGTACTCTCCACACCCACATCGCACTCGCCGCCATCCAGGATCAGGGGCAGACGGCCATCCATATCGGTGAACACATCCTGTGCGTTGGTGGGGCTGGGCTTGCCGGAAAGGTTCGCACTGGGGGCCGCAAAGGCGCAGCCGCTCTGCGCAATGACAGCCCGTGCCACCGGGTGGCTGGGCATCCGGATGCCCACCGTGTCCAGACCGGCACAGCACTCCGCGGCCACCTCCGGGCCGCGGGGCATGATGATGGTCAGAGGGCCGGGGCAGAACGCGGCCATCAGCAGCTGGGCACGCTCGGGCACCTCGCTGACAAGGCCGGGCAGCATCTCTGGGCCGGTGACATGGACGATCAGGGGGTTGTCCTGCGGGCGGCCCTTGGCCACAAAGATCTTTGCGACTGCCGCGCCGTTGCGCGCATCGGCGGCAATGCCGTAGACCGTCTCGGTGGGCAGGGCCACCAGCTCCCCTCTGCGCAGCAGATCAGCCGCTTTGGCGATCGCTTCGCCCTCAGCAGGTAAAATTTCAGTTTTCATTTTCATGCGGTTCATCGTTCTTTCTATCTGTAAAGTATAAACGCTTTTCAATCATCAAATCAACGCAAGCACGTTATTCTTTTCATCGCAGCTTCATTCAGCCTGTGCGTTGAGCTGACGCAGTTTTTCGGCCTGTTCATGGGTTGCCAGTGCATCAATGATCTCGTCCAGATTTCCGTCCATGATCTTATCCAGATTGTGGACCGTCAGGCCGATGCGGTGGTCGGTGCAGCGATCCTGCGGGAAGTTGTAAGTCCGGATCTTCTCGCTGCGATCACCGGTTCCCACCTGCCCCGCGCGGTTGGCATTGATGGCATCCTGCTGTTCCTTCTGCTTCTGGGCCAGCAGGCGGCTGCGCAGGATCTCCAGCGCCTTATCCTTATTCTGGAACTGGCTGCGCTCGTTCTGGCACTCCACCACCATTCCGGTGGGGATGTGCGTCACCCGGATGGCGCTGGACGTTTTGTTGATGTGCTGGCCGCCCGCACCCGAGGAGCGGAAGGTATCGATGCGCAGATCCTTGGGGTCGATGACAAGATCCACCTCTTCGGCCTGCGGCATCACCGCCACGGTTGCTGTGGAGGTGTGGATGCGGCCCTGCGTTTCGGTCTCGGGCACACGCTGGACACGGTGCACTCCGCTCTCATACTTGAGCCGGTTATAGGCCCCTGCGCCGTTCACGGCAAGAATGGCTTCCTTGACACCGCCCAGCTCCGTCTCGTTGAGGTTCAGCACCTCCAGCTCCCAGCCCCTGCTCTGGACGTACATGGTGTACATCCGCATCAGGCTGTGGGCAAACAGCGCGGCTTCTTCGCCGCCCGCACCGCCGCGCAGCTCCATGATGACACTTTTATCATCGTTGACATCCTTGGGCAGCAGCAAAATTTTGAGATTATTTTCCAGCTGCGCCACTTCCTGACTTTTTTCGCTGATCTCCTGCTGTACCATTTCCTTAAAGTCCGGATCAAGGGCCTCGCCCTCGAGCAGGGCTTTGGCCTGAGCAAGATGATCCTGCGCCGTGATCAGGGCCTGATAGGCCTGCACCACGGGTTCCGCCTCGTGATACTCCTGCATCAAGCGGCGGAACAGTGCAGGATCTGCCGCTGTTTCCGGCTGATTCAGGCGGATGGAAAGTTCTTCAAACCGGTGGCTGACAGCCTCCATTTGGGAAAGCAGTCTTGACATACTGTGCAGTTCTCCTTACATGACCCAATGGTTACTCGGCAGCGCCGGGCTTGAGCACTTTCTTGATGTTTTTTTCAATTTTCGCGCGGGGCAGCATGACCTCACGGCCGCAGCCCGTGCAGCGGATCTTGAAATCCATACCGACCCGGAGCACCTCGAAGCTGGAAGCTCCGCACGGGTGTTTTTTGCGGGTCTGGATGGTATCTCCCACTGCGATATCCATATTTCTTTCCCTCCTGCCGCCCCTTTGCGGGGCAGTACCCTGTGCAGCAGGTTTCCATGCCGCACATACAGATATAGTATAAACCAAACTCGTATAAAATGCAATTGTCCGCGCATAGAGTTTTAATGCCGACACCTGCTTTGTGTGCCGACGTGCAGCGGAAAACGCTAAAATAACACAGAAAGAGGAACAAACCATGATGCAGACATTTCGTACTGAAGGCAATTACCGCTCCGCAGACCGGCTCAGCCCCGCAGAACTGCGCGCCGCCATCGCCAGCCGCGAAATTTTACAGAGCACTGCCCTTGCCTTTGACACCCAGCGCCAGCTCCGGTTCGACCTGGGCGGGGTAAAGGCCGTGATGCCCTTTGGCCAGTGTGCCGATGGGGCTGAGAGCGGCACCGTGCGGGACATTGCGGTGCTGACGCGGGTGGGCCGCCCCACCTGCTTTGTGATTGAAGGGATGAAGACCGGGGAAAACGGCCAGCCCTGCTACCTGCTTTCCCGGGCTGAGGCACAGCGGATGTGCAAGGCAGAGTATCTGGACACCTTACAGCCCGGGGACATCCTGCCCTGCACTGTGACCCACATCGAGCCGTTTGGTGCCTTTTGTGACGTTGGGTGCGGCATCAGCGCCCTGCTGCCCATCGACTGCATGTCGGTCAGCCGTATCTCCTCCCCTGCCGACCGGGTGAGTGTGGGCCAGCAGATCCTGTGCGCCATCAAAAGCCGGGATGTGCAGGGGCGGTTCGTGCTGACCATCCGTGAGCTGCTGGGCACCTGGGAGGAGAACGCCGCCGGGTTCACCGTGGGCGAGACCGTGGTGGGCATTGTGCGGAGCGTGGAGGAATACGGCACCTTTGTGGAGATCGCCCCCAATCTGGCCGGTCTTGCCGAGACCTGCCCCGACCTGCACCCCGGGCAGGCGGTGAGCGTCTACATCAAAAACATCCTGCCCGATAAAATGAAGATCAAGCTGGTCATCGTCAACCACAGCCTGGGCCAGAGCCACCGGTTCGACCTGCGCTATTTCATCACCGAGGGGCATATCGACCACTGGCTGTATTCCACCCCCGAAAGCCGCAAGCGCATTGAGACAGATTTTGCGGTTGCGGCTTGCAATCCGGTCTGAAACCCTTTATACTATAAGAAAGTGATTCTTTACGGCCTGCCCCGAGGCAGTGCCGGGCAGCAATTTGAAATAACAGGGGGATGTGCAGAACGATGGCCGCCAACGATGCTTTTACCGCCGGTGTTCGTCCCGGCGGACTGACCGACAGCACGGAGATCCGGTTGCTGTTGTGTTATCTGGTAAAGAATGCCGGGCCGATCACCCGGACGGAGATCGAGAATGCGCTGATGGAAGAGCAGCTGGTCAACTATTTTGAGATCGGCTCCTGTCTGGATGATATCACTCGCCAGCAGCTGGTCACACTGAAGGAAGATCGCTATTCCATCACCGAAAAAGGACGCAGGGTCGCACAGGAGCTTGCCTATGACCTGCCCCGCAGTGTGCGGGAGCGCGCGGTGGCGGCGGTTCTGCGCAGCCAGACCTGGGCCCGCAAGGAAGCCGAGTACAGCGCCCGCATCACCGAAAAGCCGGACGGCCACTGCTCCATCCGCTGCACCATCAAGGCACTGGATCAGGAGCTGTTTTGTCTGGACATCGGCACGCCTGACCGACTGAGTGCCGATCTGGTCAAGAAGCAGTTCATCCTCAAGGGCAACGAGATCTATCAGATGCTCATCACCAAACTGACAGAGTAACAAAGAAACGGGGCTGTTGCAAAAACAGTCCCGTTTCTTTTAGTTCCAGCACGCTGCTGTGATCAGTTCCAGCACACTGCCCGCAATGCAGCGGGCCTTATCCGAGATGAGGAAGCAGTTTTCCAGCTCTGCGCGACGGGGGTCCACATCGGCTACCTTGAATCCTTTGGTCACCGGGTAGCCATCCCGCAGCAGACCCCGCAGGATGCCGGAGATCTGTGTGGCCACCGGTAAACGCTGGCCGTCTGGTGTTTCGATCTCGGCCACAGCCTCGCCTGCCTCCACAAAATCAGCGATAGAATGCAGGTTGCGGAAGATGCCCGCGGCCTGCGCATGGAGCACACGCTCGGCACCATAGCCGCCAATGATGCCCGGCACGCCGGAGTTGGGTGCGGCAGACCCTTCCCGGATGATGCGGCCCAGCTTGTGGCCGCGCTTGGTCTCCACCACCACGTCAACATCCTGCCCCGCCGCAAAGCCAGGACCAAGGGCAATGGTCAGCGGAGCCATCTCCCGGGTGGTGCCCAGATTTTTCTTTGCGATGATGGCATCCACCAGAACAGCAGGCCTTGCCTGCGGCAGACACGCACCTGTTGGGTCTATCAGGACCGGCACGGCGTTCTGTGCCCAGACGGCATCGGCATCCGCCAGCGTCTCCACTCGGATGCCCCGCATTCCTTCCACAGCGGTCTCGCCTTCGTAAACAGCCTCACAGAGAGACACCTGCCGACGGATGGCGGCGGGATGGGCCGTTTCCAGCACCAGCACCCGCAGGCCAGCCGACCAGAGCCGATGCACAACACCGGTGGCAAGGTCTCCCCCGCCCCGGACAACGATCAGGTCATCACGTTTCATGGCTCATTCCTCCGGTTCCAGACGCTGCAAAAAGACTTCCATGGAGCCGCCGCAGGCTGCAATAGCAGCGGCATCGCTAGCCCCCTCTGTGGTAAAGGCGGCCAGCCTGCACGGGGCAGCCCCTGGCTCCAGCAATTCCCGCGCCAGCTGCTGGGTGCGGTACTCCATGATGCCGCCGCCCACACTGCCCACGGCAGAGCCATCGGGCAGGACCAACATCTTGGAGCCTTCCTCCCGTGGCGTAGAGCCATGGCGGCCTACGATGGTCGCCAGCACCGCCGGAGCGGTCTGCTGTTCCAGCGCAGCCAGCAGCACCGGGGAAAAGCCCTCGGTCTGCTGGCGGCTGTTTTTAACAGAGACGATCTCCGCAAGAATAGAAAGTGCGATCTCCTGTGCGGTTTTTGCGCCAATGGAAAGCCCAATGGGCGCGTGCAGGGCATCAATGCGCTCTTGCGGCAGCCCCAGCTCGGCCAGTTGTGTGTGCACCAGAGCCGCGCGCTTCCGGCTGCCCATCATGCCCACATAGGCGGCGGGCTTTTGCAGAATAGAACGCAGGCAGGCGATATCACAGCTGTGGGCGCGGGTCACGACCACAAAGTATGTCTCCTGCCCGCCGGGGATCTGTGCAAGGCCCTCTGCAAAGGGCAGGCAGAGCACAGCATCGGCCCCGACCTGACGCAGCTCCTCCGCAAACTCGGGGCGGTCCTCCAGCGCTGTGACCGGCAGGCCCAGCAGCTTTGCCAGCCGCACCACCGACGCGCCCACATGGCCGCCGCCGCAGACCACAAGCTGCGGGGCTGCGCCAAAGCGCTCCACAAAGATGCGCTGTCCGGCTGATTTCAGAATTCCACTGGAGGTCACAGCGGCCAAGGCAGGCAGATGCTCCCCCCAGAACGCAGGCAGCTCCTCCGGCCAGACCGGTGCTGTGTTCCGCAGCAGGACACGTTCCCCCTGCGCCCGGCCTTCCAGCACCGTGGCCAGCAGAAAATCCCCCTCCCGGTCATGGAGTGCATTGAAAAAAGAACGGTTTCCCATCCAATTCTCCTTTATTTGTTATTGTTCTACCACCGCTGCGGCATCATAGGCGGCGGGGTCGATGCGGCTCTGCCACAGCGGCCAGTCCTCGGGCGGCATCCGCCACGCAAGGCCGCACCCGGCAGAGAGCTCCCGGGGCAGCGGAATAAGCCGCCCGGGGATGTGTTCCGCTTCGCAGTGTTTTTCCCATGCCATTGCTTCCACTGTGGTGCGGAAGGATAACACGATATAGGGTCTCTTTGCACGCATTATTTATTCCTCCGCCAGGCTGCGCACCGCACGGGCAGCGGCAAGCGCCTCCTCCCGGGTGTTGGTGTGGGAGAAGCTGAACCGCACCACGCCCTGCTCCACGGTGCCCAGCGCCTTGTGCATCAGTGGAGCACAGTGCGCACCGGCCCGCACACAGATGCCGTACTCCTCCCAGAGCGCATCTGCCACCCGGGCGGAATCCTCGCCCATCAGGTTCAGCGAGACGATGGGCGCACGCGGCGCAGTGAAGTCACCATAGAGCCGCACACCGGGAATTTCCCGGACAGTTTCATAAAACAGGCGTGCAAGCGCATTTTCTTTTGCTTCCAGCGCTTCCACGCCCTGCGTCAGGAGCCAGCGCACCCCGGCCCCCAGCCCGGCGATTCCCGGCACATTCAGCGTCCCGGCTTCCAGAGCGGTGGGCATTTCGGTAGGGTGGTGTTCATCAAAGCTGTGGACTCCGCTGCCGCCTACCACAAGGGGGGCAACCTGAAGCCCGGGACGGACATACAGCCCGCCGGTGCCCTGCGGGCCAAGCAGCGCCTTGTGCCCGGTAAAGCAAAGCCCATCGATCCCCAGTGCCTGCACATCCATCGGCATGGCACCCGCTGTCTGGGCGGCATCCACGATGAACAACAGGCCGTGGTTTTTTGCAAAAGCGGATACGAACGCCAGGTCCGTGCGGTTGCCGGTGACATTGGAGGCACCGGTCACAACAACGCCCCTGGTGTTGGGGCGGAGCAGCTGCTCAAGCTGCGCATAGCGGAGCACACCGTTTGCCTCCACATCCACAAAGCTCACCTCAACCCCCTGCCTTTGGAGGCGGTAGAGGGGCCGCAGGACGGAATTGTGCTCACAGACCGTAGTGATGACATGATCCCCTGGGCCAAAGAGCCCGTTGATGGCCGTGTTCAGTGCCTGGGTCGCATTGGATGCAAAGGCGATGCAGGCCGGGCCTTCGGCGTGGAAGAGCTGGGCCAGCGCTTCCCGGGTCTCGTAGACGACACGGGAGGCGTGCAGGGTGGGCGCATGGGCTCCACGGCCCGGGTTGCCCGCTGTCTGCAGAGCATCCAGCATCGCCTGCCCCACCTCCGGGGGCTTGTACAAGGTGGTTGCGGCGTTATCAAGGTAGATCACGGCTTGACCACGTTCCCGGCGTTCAGCATCTTTTCAGCGATGACATACATATTGGTCACGCCGCCCACAGCCAGCTTCTCCGTTATGCCGTAGAAGTTCAGGCAGGTGCCGCAGGTCAGGATCTCCACGCCCTCAGCTTCCAGTGCCTTCAGGTCTTCCAGCATGGGCGAACCCTCACAGGTCAGGGATGCGCCGCCGTTATAGAAGAGGATCGTCTTGGGCAGCTTGTCCTGCTGGGTCAGGGAGAACACAAAGGCCTTGAGCAGGGTCTTGCCCAGCTCCTCGGCCCCTTCCCCCATCTTTTCGGACGAGATGACCACCACTGTATCGGTGCGGGCATCCGGGATGCAGGTTTCCGCTTCTGCCTGCTGTTTCTCTTCGCCCAGCACAGCGGTATCCGCAGCGGGCGTGTCCTTGATGGTAAAGCGGACACGGTATTCCTGCTCGGCCAGCTTTTCAGAGCTGGACAGATAGCCCTTCTGCTGGGCCATCTTGGTCAGGTTCTGGACAGCGATCTCATTGTCCACCAGCACTTCCACCTCGCCGGAGCCGTGCAGCTCTGCAATGGCCTTTTTGGCCTTGACCACGGGCAGCGGGCAGGCATCTCCACGGGCATCGATCTTGATCATTGATTGTTCCTCCATCATTCGTATGTTACTGTGATCTCCGGTGTCTGCTTTTCCCCAATGGTGCCCACGATCTTTGCGGGCAGACCCGCCGCCTGCAGCTCTGCTTCCAGTGCAGCGGCATCCTGCGGGGCCACAGCAAACAACAGGCCGCCGGAGGTCTGGGGATCAAACAGAATTTCCTCCATCGGGAAGGGCACTTTCTCAAACCGGACAAAGGGCCCGGTGTGGTTGCGGTTGCGTTGACCGGCAGCGGTGTACAGGCAGGCATCTGCGGCCTCCCACGCACCGGGCAGTATCGGCACCGCATGGGCATCGATGACGCTGGAGAGTTTCTCCCCCATCATCTCGTGCAGATGGCCCAGAAAGCTGAACCCGGTCACATCCGTGGCGGCGTGCACCTCGTACCTGCGCGCGATCTCTGCCGCTGCTTTGTTCAGGGTGGTCATGGAACGGACTGCGGCTTCCATCTGTTCCGGAGCGGCTTCGCCCACCCGGTTGGCGGTGCAGATCAGCCCCACGCCAAGCGCCTTGGTCAGAAGGAGCTTGTCGCCCGAGCGGCCGGTATCGTTGGCCGTCAGGCGGTGCGGGTCTACCAGACCGGTCACCGACAGGCCGTACTTCACACCGGTATCGGCAATGGAGTGCCCACCCGCCAGCGTGCCCCCGGCTTCGGCCACCTTTTCGGCACCGCCGCGCAGGATCTCCCCCAACACGTTCAGATCCATGCTCTCGGGGAAGCAGACAAGATTCAGTGCCGTTTTGACCTCACCGCCCATGGCGTAAACATCGCTCAGGGCATTGGCCGCGGCGATCTGCCCGAAGGTATAGGGGTCATCGACCATCGGCGGGAAGAAATCCACAGTCTGCACCAGGGCAATGTCCTCGGTGATGCGGTAGACGGCAGCATCGTCCCGGCTGTCGTAGCCAACCAGAAGGTCGGGGTCTTTTTCGCCCCGGGGCAGCTTTTCCAGAATGCGGCTCAGTACCCCGGCACCCAGCTTGGCGGTGCACCCGCCGCCGGTGCAGAAGACAATGGGGCCTTGTTCTGCCATTTCATGCACGCTCCCTTTCGTCAAAATAAGTCAACACGCCCTGCACCTCATATTTTTCGTGCAGGAGCGCGAGGGTCTGTTCGCCTGCGGCAATGCGGACGGGGTCATCCGCCTGATTGAGCACCACAGAAAAACGGCGATCCCCCACCCGTTTTCGTCCCCCCTGCTCACTGGCCAGCAGCCTTGCCAGCAGCTCAGGGGTCAGAAGCGTTTCGGGGGCAGCGCCCAGCAGGGCGCAGGCCTGCTCCAGCCGGAAGCAGACCTCCCGAAGAGGTCTGCCCAGCGCGGACAATCCTGCCACGGCCAGCACGATATCGCTTTCCGGCAGCAGCACCGGTTCATGGGCCGCCGGAACTTTGCAGGGCATCCGTTTTGCACCGTCCGCTTCCAGAAGAACCATATCCGCACGTGCCATCCAGCAGGTCAGCTGCTCCGGCGGCAGGGCGGTCAACTTGCCCTGCTCTGCCGGGACACCGGCCACGGCATATTGCCCTGCCGCCCAGAGGGACGCAAGAGCTGCTTCATCTGCGGCATAATTCTCCCCGGGCTGTCGGATGTGGGTGGTGGTGCTCACCAGCACCCGCCAGCCTTTGGCGGCACAATGCCGGGCAAAGGCATAGAGCAGGGTGGTTTTTCCGCCGCCGCCCACCAGCGAGACCACATGGCCCTTTTCAGCCAGAAACGGAAACTGTTTTTCCGGAAACATCAGCGGTTTTCTTCCACCGCCATGGCGACCTGCTCCGGGGTGATGGGCAGCTCATAGAAGCGGGTGCCGATGGCATTGTAGATGGCATCCGCGATGGCGGGCAGCGGGGTGTTGATGACCACCTCACCGATGGATTTTGCACCAAACGGGCCGTTGGGCTCGTAGCTGCTCTCAAATTCCACCCGGATGTGTCCGATGTCCACACGGGCAGGGATCTTATACTGCATAAAGGAATTTTCCATCGGCCAGCCCTTGGCATCATAGGTGATGTTCTCGGTCAGGGCCATGCCGATGCCCTGCAGGATACCGCCCTCGGCCTGCACACGGGTCAGGTTGGGGTTGATGGGGGTGCCGCAGTCCACACAGGCGGCATAATCCACCACCTTGACCTCACCGGTCTCCTTGTCCAACTCAATTTCAGCCGCACCGACCATGTAGGGCGGGGGCGAAAGGGGCGAGCTGTGGGTCTCGGTGATCTCCAACGGCACCATGTGGCCGAACTGGGAGGCGAAGGCCACCTCAGAGAGAGAGACCCTCTTCTCCGGGTCTGCGTTCAGGGAGACGAACTTGCCGTCAAAATCCACGGCATCTTCGGTCGTCTGGAGCAGCTCCGCACCCAGCTTGCAGATCTGGCCGCGCAGCCGGAGGGCACACTTCTCCACCGCCTTGCCGGTGACATAGGTGGTAGAGGAAGCGTAGGAGCCGGAGTCATAGGGCGAGGTGTCGGTATCTGCACCAAAAACGGTGATATTGTCCAAGTCACAGTCCAGCACCTCGGCGGCGATCTGAGCCAGCGTGGTGTCACAGCCGGTACCCATATCGGCCGCGCCGATGATGAGGGAGTAGAAACCGTCATCGTTTACCTTGAGTGTGGCGCTGCCCACGTCCATGCCGGAAATGCCGGAGCCCTGCATGGCCATGCCCATACCCACGGCGCGCACCTTGCCATTGCCAAGGTCGCGCACAGGGTACTTGTTGTCCCAGTCGATCATCTCATGGACTTTTTTCAGGCAGCGATCCAGCGCGCAGCTGGTGTTCACAGCGCCGTAATAGGCGGGCATTACATCGCCCTCTTTGACGATGTTCATTTCACGGATCTTGAAGGGGTCCATGTGAAGTTTGGCAGCCAGCTCGTTGACAGCAGATTCCACCGCAAACAGGCCCTGGGTCGCACCATAGCCGCGGTACGCACCGGCAGACATGTGGTTGGTGTAGACCACGTCGCTGACAAAACGGAAGGCTTCGGCCTTGCCGTACAGCGGGATGGACTTGTGGCCGGAAAGGCCCACCGTTGTGGGGCCGTGCTCACCATAAGCACCGGTGTTGGACAGGGTGTAGAGGTCGATACCCTTCACGATGCCGTCCTTGGTGGCACCCAGACGGACGTGCATCTCCATCTCGTGGCGGGGCGAAGATGCGGTCTGGCTCTCTTCGCGGGTGAAGATCAGCTTACAGGGCTTCTTGGTCTTCCAGGTAACAAAGGCCGGATAGATGGCCGAGACTGCCGTCTGCTTGGCACCAAAGCCGCCGCCGATGCGGGGTTTGATGACGCGGATCATGGATTTGGGGATGTGCAGGGCGTTTGCCACATTGCGGCGGGTATGGAACACGATCTGGGTCGAGCTGAGGATGTTCAGCCGTCCGTACAGGTCCATCCAGCAGCAGGTGCGGAAGGTCTCCATCATGGCCTGCTGGCAGGCCTTGGTGTGGTAGACACGGTCGATGACAACATCGCACTTTGCCAGCACGGCATCGATGTCGCCGTCGCCGCACGCATCGTGAGCACAGAGATTGCGCTTGTTGTCGGCACCCACGGGGCTCAGGCTCTCCCAGTTGTCCTCCGGGTGGACAAGGATGGGGTTGTCCTTCGCAGTGTGGAAATCCAGCACCGGCTCCAGCACCTGATACTCCACCTTGATGAGCTTCATGGCCTTCTCGACACACTTCTCATCCTTGCCCACCACAATGGCCACCACGTCCCCCACAAAGCGGACGTGGCGGTCGATGACCAGGCGGTCGTAGGGGCTGGCTTCGGGGTAGGTCTGGCCGGCCTGCGTGTAGCGGCGGGCGTTCTGGTCCACATCCTCCCAGGTGAAGATGGCCTCGATGCCGGGCACCTTTTTGGCCACGGACGTGTCGATGCGCTCCACCATGGCGTTGGCATGGGGCGAGCGGTACAGCTTGACGATCAGGCAGTCTGCCGGGGCCAGATCATCCATGTAAACGGGCTTGCCGGTCACAAGCTGCATGGCATCCTTTTTGCGGAATGCTTTGTTGACGTTTTTCATTCGGCACCCTCCTGTTTTGCTTTTTTCCAGGCGAGGAAATTCTGGATGCCCCGCAGCTGACCCTCGTAGCCGGAGCAGCGGCAGAGGTTGCCCGCGAGATATTCCTTGATCTCCTCCTCAGTGGGGTATTCCTTTTCCCGGAAGAGGGCGAGGGCGTTCATAATAAAGCCCGGGTTGCAGAAGCCGCACTGCTCCGCACCTTGATCAGCGATAAAAGCACCGAACTCAGCAGCCTCCTCCTGCAGGCCCTCCAGCGTGGTCACCCTGTGGCCGTCGGCACGGGCTGCCAGCACAGAGCAGGACAGCACCGGCACATCGTCCAGAAAGACGGTGCACAGGCCGCAGTTGGAGGTCTCACAGCCGCGCTTGACACTGTAACAGCCGTGTGCGCGGACAAAATCGATGAGCAGGGTGTCCGGTGCGGCCTCTGCCGTGACTTTGGTTCCGTTCAGAATAATATTCACCTGCATCTTGTCTCACCTGTTCCCTTCCAATTTCAGCACAGCGCGCTTGACCAGCACCCCGGCCAGATGATTGCGGTATTCCGCACTGCCGCGCATGTTGCTCTCCGTCCGGATGTTTGCCCGCACCTCAGCGGCAAAGCGGGCGGCGGTCAGCTCCGGCGTTTCGGCGGCATTGGGCTGCAGGGTATACAGCACTGCCTTGCCGGGCCGGGCACCAATGGCGACCCGGAAGCCCCCGGCCGTTTTCGCGGCGGCACAGGTCAGCACAGGAAAATCCGTCTGGCTGTTGCGCACCGACTGATAGCAGAATGCTGCCTGCTCCTTCGGCACGATGACCCGCACCAGGATATCCCTGTCGTACGGGCGCTGAGCATACTCCGAAAGCGGCACGATGCCGCCCTTGTAGAGCTCCACCGAAGCGTTCAGGGCCAGGAACATGGTCAGAACATCGGAAAAGCCAAAACGGCTGTAAATGCTGCCGCCCACGGTGGCAAGGTTGCGCAGCTGCACACCCACAATGTGGCGCACAGATTCCCGCACAGCGCCGTCCGTGTAGGCATTGAGCCCCTCGTGGAGCTCGATCTGCCGCAGGGGCACCATGGCCCCGATGGAAAAGCCCTCGGCCGTTTCCTCAATTTTGTCCAGCCCAAGGCCCGACAGGTCGATGGCGGTGCCGACATTGATGTTCTCCATCTTGAGCCAGATCATGCCGCCGATGACCCGATTGTTTCGCTTCTGGTTGAGCTGCCAGGCTTCCTCGAGGCTTTCGGCCCGTTTGTATTCCCGGATCGTCATCATACGCAGTACCTCTCTTTTTTCGATTGCTACTTTTATTTTATCACAAAATCCCTTATAATGCCACTGGAAAGACTGCCGCAGATCCGGCAGGTTCAGGAGGAATGATTTTATGGCAGAGTTGTGCAGAAAAAACGCCCGCCCTTCGGTGGGGTGCGTCATCATGGCATCGGGGCTGGCCCGGCGGTTTGGCTCCAACAAGCTGCTGGCCGATTTCGGGGGCCGCCCCCTGCTCTGCCGGGCGCTGGAGGTCACCGCCACCCCTGCCCTTGCCGCCCGGGTGGTCGTGACCCGTTCTGCCGAGGTAAAGACCCTGTGTGACGCACAGGCCGTTCCCTGCCTGCTCCACAGCCTGCCGGGCCGGAACGACACCGTCCGGCTGGGGCTGGAGGCGCTGCTGGAGCAATGCCCCGGTCTTGCAGGCTGCATCTTCCTGCCCGGAGATCAGCCCCTGCTACAGCGGGAGACGCTGGAAGCGCTGATCACTGCTTTTGCCCAGACACAAAAAGAAACAGAGCGGGCGATCTTCCGGCTGGGAGCCCGGGCCGCACATGGCCCGGATACCGTTGTCGGAAGTCCCGTTCTGTTTGGATACGGATATTTTCCCGCTCTGCGCACCCTGCCCGAGGGCAAGGGCGGCAGTGTTGTGCTCAAGGCTCACCCTGAGCAGGTACAGATCGTTTACGCCCAGCGGCGGGAAGAACTGCTGGATGTAGATACGCCGGAAGCTCTGGAGGAGCTCTCCGCCATTGCAGCGCAATGGTGCGTCACCTGACAGGAGAGGCAAGGGCACTTCTTGGCTCCCCTGTCAGGGGAGCTGTCACCGAAGGTGATTGAGAGGTTTATTCGGCCTTATCGTCCTTGGGCAGCAGCACGTTCAGCACAATGGCCACAAAGGCTGCGGGCACGATGCCGCTCTCGCCGCAGATCAACTGGAAGAACTGGGGGGTGTGTGCCAGGATGCTGGCATTGGCACCCATGCCGTAGCCCACGCCCAGTGCAACGGAAACGATGGTCAGGGTGCGCGGGGTCATCTTTTCCTTGGTAATGAGCTGGATGCCGGACACCACGATGGAAGAGAACATCATCACGGCAGCACCGCCCAGAACGGCCTGCGGCATGATGGAGACCAGTGCGCCCAGCTTGGGGATCAGGCCGCAGAGGATCAGGAAGATGGCACCGGTAGCCAGTGCACCGCGGTTGACGACCTTGGTCATGGAAACCAGGCCCACGTTCTGGCTGAAGGAGGTGTTGGGCAGAACGCCGAAGCAGGCGGCAAAGGAAGAGCCCAGGCCGTCGCAGATAACACCGCCGGACAGCTCCTTATCGGTGGCCTCACGGCTCATGCCGCCCTCCATCACGCCGGAGATATCGCCCACGGTCTCCACAGCGGTGACGATGAACATGATCAGCACGGGCAGGATGGCGCGCATATCAAAAACGATCTTGACGGGAACCAGCTTGGGGATGGCAAACCAGTCGGCCTGTGCCACCTTGCTCCAGTTCAGCACCCATGCCTTGGTGAACTCCACACCCTCGGCAGTGACACCGGTGGTGGGCAGGACAAAGCCCATGATAAAGGCTGCCAGATATCCCGCCACAATGCCGATGAGGATGGAGGAAGAACTCAGGAAGCCCGTGGTCCAATGCTTGAAGAACAGGATCACCACCAGCACGAACACGGCCAGCAGCAGGTTTTCCGCGGAACCGAAATCCTTGGCTGCGTTGCCGCCGCCAAAGGAGTTGACGCCCACGGAGATCAGGGACAGACCGATGGACAGCACCACCGTGCCGGTGACCACCGTGGGGAAGAACTTGCGCAGGGGCTTGAGGAAGAAGCCCAGCACAGTCTCAAACAGGCCGCCCAGAATGGAAGCGCCCATGATGGCACCGTAGGCCAGCACACCGCCGCCCATGGAAGCAGCCACACTGTTGAACACGCCCAGGAAGCCGGAGCTGGTACCCATGATGATAGGAACCTGACCGCCCACAGGGCCGATGGAGAACAGCTGCACCAGCGTGACCACACCGGCCACGAACATGGCGTTCTGCAGCAGGCTGACCTGCAGGTCAGCAAACTCACCGCCTGCAAGGCCGCAGGCACTGGTGATGATAAGAAGCGGGGTCAGGTTGCCCACGAACATGGCAAATACATGCTGCAGGCCCAGCGGGATGGCCTGGCGAAGGGGCATCTTGGCATCAAACTGGTATGCACCCTTCTCCAACTCGATATTTTTGATCATAACTTCTCCTTTATCTAAAAGGCTTTTTTACACGACAAAAATAATTATAGCAGAGCCTTTCTCAAATTGGGAGAGGTCCGGGATGTTTTTTGTTCATTTTTAGTTCATAAGTCATACTTTAGCTTTGAATTGTTCTTCTATGAAGTACAAAATCGGATGGATCAGCCTCCTGCTCCCGGCACCAGAAGCCTCTGAGGCGCATCGATGGCCGTGGTGCCCTCTGCAAGGTCGTTGGCGGCAAGCATCTGGGCCGGGGAGACATGGAATCGCCTGGCGATGGCAAACAGCTCCTCCCCCGCCTGTGCATAATAGATGCGCAGGCTGATCTCCGGGTCTGCCGGGGTCAACGGCTCTCCCAGCGCGATGGAGCCCACACAGGTGTTTCCGCTCCGCTGTAGGATGGCTCCTTCTGCCTTGACGGAAAGGTTGACCTCCAGTGTGCCGTTTGCGCAGACACAGCGCAGGTCCTCGGCACGGAGCCAGCACTCCGGGATCAGCTCCGCGTCCGAGGGCAGCTCCCGCCCCAGCGGCAGGGCAAGCTCCAACACCTTTTCATAGCTTTCCAGCTCTGAAAGGCTGTTCTCCCCAAAGGCAGTCACGGTCACCCGGCTGGTCAGATCCCAGTTGTTTTCCCTGTATGCCAGCAGGGCCGGGCCAAAGGAGGCAAAGCAGGCCAGAATTTTAGCCCCAGCGTCTGGCAGGGGGCCGGAGCCGGTCAGGGTCACGGTCTCATCCAGGGTGCAGGCCAGCGATTCCGTTTGTACCGTCTGCGGGGTCTGTTCTGTCTCAAATTTCGTGGAGAAGGCATCCGCCACGCACTGCAGCTGGTAGGGCCTCCATGCCCGCAGGCGCAGCATCAGGGTGGCAGTCAGGCGACTGGGTTCCTCCCCTTCTCCCTCCGTGAGCGTAAAGCCCACCGGCTCAGCCACGCAAAGGCAGCGGCAGTCCTCGCTCAGGCCGTCCACATCCAGCACCTGATTGAAGTTCAGGTTCACGCTCTGGCTTTGCAGTGCCGGGTCGCCCTCGGCACGCCAGGCACAGGAAACGACCAGCCCGCCCTTGGCAACGGCTTTCCCGTTCAGGAGTTTGAGGTCTCCGACAGAGGCATTGCCGCTGAGGTCCAAAACGGCGGCGGGCGGCGTGGGAAAGCGGATCTCGCCCTCGACCGTGACCAGCTTTTCCAGCACAGCGGCGCGCCGCACCCCGGAAAGGGTGACCAGTTTCTGCTCCACCCCGCCATCCGAAAGGGCCGTGATGACATCCGTTTTGACCTGCGTATGCACCGATACCACCAGCCCATACGCCCCCCGCACCTCGATGCGGCGCGGGTTGACGGTGCGGCAGTTCAGATATTCGGTTTGGCCTTCCACCTGCACGGCCCATGCCGTGAAGACGAACTCCGGCAGGTCCAGCAGCTTTGTAAAAGGGAGCTTCTGCTCGGTCTGGCACAGGCCCGCTCCATCTTCCCCCTGATAATAGACCACACAGCGCAGATATCCCTCCAATTGCAGCTTGCCGGGCTGCAGCCGCTTTTGCAGCACCACCGGCCTGACAAAGCACTTGACCAGCTTGAACACCGGTGGCAGATAATCAGAGATCAGGATCTCTGTTTCCAGCGGCAGCTCTGCCTTGAGGGTACAGTTTGTCCCCGCCGCCGGCAGGGCATCCCGAAAGATCTTCAACTCCATGGTACGCGCTCCTTTCCTGTCCGCTCTTGGTGTCATTTTATTCCGGGAACAGGTGGGATAGAACGGAGCGCTTTTCCGGGGATGCAAAAAGCCGCCGCACAGCGTTTCCACTGCGCGGCGGCCTTATCACAATCAGGGTTCGGGGAAAATCAGGTGCTTATTCAGCAGCCTTGGCAGCCTCGATCTGCTTGATCAGCTCGGGAACGACCTTGAACAGATCGCCCACGATGCCGTAGTCAGCAACACCGAAGATGGGTGCGCTCTCGTTCTTGTTGACAGCGATGATGCACTCGGAATCCTGCATACCAGCGGTGTGCTGGATGGCACCGGAAATACCCAGAGCAACATAGATCTTGGGGTGGACCGTCTTACCGGTCTGACCGACCTGATGGTCAGCGGTCATCCAGCCTGCATCGGTAACGGCACGGGAAGCACCCACAACGCCGCCGCCCAGTGCAGCAGCCAGCTGCTCAGCCAGCTCGATGCCCTTGTTGACATCCTTGCTGATGCCGCGGCCAACGGAGACGATGACATCGGCACCGATCAGATCGACCAGCTTCTCAGCAGCCTTCTCGACGCTCAGGACCTCGGTCTTGATGTCGGCAGCGGACAGCTCGAAAGCGGGCTTCACGATCTGGCAGGCATCAGCCTTGGCCTGATCGAAGGGAGCCTTCTTCATAACGCCGGGGCGCACGGTGGACATCTGAGGACGGAAGCGGGGGCAGATGATGGTAGCCATCAGATGGCCGCCGAATGCGGGACGGGTCATCTTCAGGTTGCGGTCTTCCATATCGAACTTCTGCTTGGACAGGTCGATGGTGGAGCTCTCCTTCAGGAAGTCGATGTACTTTGCAGTGTCGATATCCAGGTGGGTAGCATCAGCGGTCAGGCCGGTGTGCAGACGGGCTGCGCAGCGGGGGCCCAGATCGCGGCCAATGTTGGTGGCACCGATCAGCAGGACCTCGGGCTTGTACTCGTTGACCATGTCGCAGACAACCTTGGCGTATGCGTCCGTGGTGTAATCCTTCAGCAGGGGGCTGTCGCAGACCATGACCTTATCAGCGCCATAGCCGCCCAGCTCCTTGGCAATGCCGTCCACGTTATCGCCCAGCAGCAGGCCGGTGACTTCGCAGTTCAGCTCATCAGCCAGCTTGCGGGCCTCGCTGACCAGCTCGAAATCGGTGGGCATCAGTTTGCCCTGGCGCTGCTCACAAAAGACCCAAACGCCCTTGTACTCGTTAAAATCAGCCATTGTAATCCTATGCTCCTTTCATCAGATCAGGTGCTTCTTGGCCAGGATACCTGCCAGCTGTGCGGCGGTGTCGTCGCCAGTCAGCATGGTGCCTGCGCCCTTCTGCGGAGGAGTGAAGGACTTAAAGACGTTCGTCGGAGAACCCTTCAGACCGATGGTATCGACCTCGATCAGCGGATCATCCTTCAGAGCGTTGTAATCGAACACTTCCATGGGCTTGTCGTAGCAGGTGAAGATGCCATTGACGCTCATGTAACGGGGCTGGTTCAGCTCCTTGATGCAGGTCAGCAGGCAGGGAGTCTGCACCTTGACCATCATGTAGCCGTCTTCCAGCATACGCTTCACGGTCAGGGTGTTGCCATCCTTCTGGATGTCAGCCACATAGGTGACCTGAGGCAGATGCAGCTTTTCAGCGATCTGGGGGCCGACCTGTGCGGTATCGCCATCAATTGCCTGACGGCCGCAGAACACAACGTCCTCGGGGCCAACGCCGATCTTATTGACAGCAGCGGCCAGGATCTGGCTGGTTGCAAAGGTATCGGAACCGCCGAACTCACGGCCGGAGACCAGAACGGCCTTGTCAGCGCCGCGGGCCAGCAGCTCACGCAGCATTCCCTCGGCCGGAGGAGGACCCATGGTGATGACAACGACTTCGCAGCCGGTAGCGTCCTTGAGCTTCAGAGCAGCCTCCAGAGCGTTCAGGTCATCGGGGTTGGTGATGGTGGCCATAGAGGCACGATCCAGAGTACCGTCTGCCTTGACGGCGACTTTGCCGGAGGTATCAGGAACCTGCTTTACACAAACAATTGCTTTCATTGTAAATCTTACCTCCCTTACTTCAGCAGAGCGCCGGAAATGACCATCATCTGCACTTCGCTGGTGCCCTCGTAGATCTCAGTGATCTTGGCATCACGCATCATGCGCTCGATGGGGTAGTCACGGGTGTAGCCGTAACCGCCGAACAGCTGCAGGCAGCGGCGGGTCACATCGCTTGCGGTGCGGGCTGCGATCAGCTTAGCCTGAGCAGCCTCCACGCTGTAACGGACCTTTGCGCCGTCCATGGCCTGCTGCTTCTTCAGAGCGGCAGCGTAGACCAGATACTTGGCAGCCTCAACGCGGGCCTTCATCTCAGCCAGCTCGAACTGGGTGTTCTGGAATGCGGAGATGCTGCGGCCAAACTGCTTGCGCTCCTTGACGTAGGCAACGGTCTCCTCCAGAGCGCCCTCGGCAATGCCCAGAGCCTGAGAAGCGATGCCGATACGGCCGCCGTCCAGGGTAGCCATGGCCAGCTGGAAGCCCTTGCCGCGCACGCCCAGCATACGATCCTTCGGGATACGGCAATCCTCGAAGATCAGCTCGCAGGTGGAAGAACCACGGATGCCCATCTTATCCTCAGCCTTACCGACGGAGAAGCCCGGATCGGTGCGCTCAACGATGAAGGCAGAGCACAGCTTGGTGGGGCGGCCCTTCTTATCCAGAACGTGGTCGGTGACAGCGATGACGATAAAGACATCAGCGAAACCGGCGTTGGTGATGAAGATCTTGGAGCCATTCAGGACCCAGCAGTCATCCTCTTCCTTGGCAATGGTCTGCTGACCCTGTGCATCGGTACCAGCACCCGGCTCGGTCAGGCCGAAAGCGCCCAGCCACTCGCCGCTGCAGAGCTTGGGCAGGTACTTTGCCTTCTGCTCGGGGGTACCGTTCTCATAAATAGGAGCAGCACACAGGCTGGTGTGAGCGGAGACGATGACACCGGTGGTGCCACAGACCTTGCTCAACTCCTCCACTGCCATGACGTAGGACAGCACATCGCCGCCTGCACCGCCGACAGAGGTGGGGAAGTAAATGCCCATCATGCCCAGCTTGCCCATCTTCTCGACGGTCTCTTTGGGGAAGTACTCTTCTGCATCAACCTTCTTAGCCAGGGGCTTGACTTCGTTTTCAGCAAACTCGCGGTACATCTTCTGCACCATCTGCTGCTGCTTGGACAGAGTAAAATCCATCGCTATATCCTCCTAACGGGTGTTTTTTATCTCCCGGGGTCGGGGTTCTCCCCTTCCCGGTTGCAAACAAATTCCTCCCGACCGCTTTCCCCACGGCCGGGAGAAATGTTTATCAGAAATTACAGCTGGTCAACAGGGGTCTTGGTGCGGTCTGCGTTGTAAACGTAGAAGCCCTTGCCGGTCTTGCAGCCCAGGTTGCCGCCGCGGACCATCTTGCGGATCAGCGGGCAGGCGCGATACTTGCTGTCGCCGGTCTCATGGTACAGGACATCCATGATGGCCAGGCAGATATCCAGGCCGATGAAGTCGCCCAGCTCCAGGGGTCCCATGGGGTGGTTGGCACCCAGCTTCATAGCGGTGTCGATGCCTGCGATATCAGAAACGCCCTCCATCTTGATGAAGGCAGCCTCGTTGATCATGGGGATCAGGATGCGGTTGACCACAAAGCCTGCAGCCTCGTTAACCTGAACAGGATTCTTGCCGATGGCCACGGAGATCTCCTTGATCTTCTCAACGGTCTCTGCGGGGGTGTTGCAGCCGGCGATGACCTCGATCAGCTTCATGCGGTCAGCGGGGTTGAAGAAGTGCATACCGACCAGAGGACGGCTCAGGCCCTTGCCGATCTCGGTGATGGACAGGGAGGAAGTGTTGGAAGCGAAGATGCACTCGGGCTTGCAGATCTTATCCAGCTCGCCGAAAGTGGTCTGCTTGACCTTCATATCCTCAAAAGCAGCCTCAACGATCAGGTCGCAGTCTGCGCACAGATTTTCCTTCAGGCCCGGGGTGATGGCTGCAACGATCGCGTCAGCCTTTTCCTGGGGGATCTTGCCCTTAGCAACCAGCTTCTCGTAGCCCTTCTTGATCTTTGCCAGGCCGTTCTCAGCCCACTCCTGCTTGATGTCGCACAGAGCAACGGTGTTGCCCTCAACCTGTGCAAATGCCTTTGCGATGCCCTGGCCCATAGTGCCAGCGCCGATAACACCGATCTTCATAGGAAATCTCTCCTTTAATATCAAAAATTATGTAACGGATTAGTTGTTGGTGAACACTGCCTTGGGCTTCGGTTTCTCACGGCTCAGGAAGCAGGCCATGCCCTCCTGCTGATCGTGGGTCTCGAAGCAAGCACCGAACAGCTTCTCCTCAACTTCCACAGCCTTCTCAATGGGCAGGCTGATGCCACCGTTGATGGCCTTCTTGCAGTTGCGCACTGCAATGGGAGCGTTTTTGGCGATCTTGCCGGCCAGCTTCAGTACGTTCTCCATCAGTTCAGCCTGCGGATACACGGCGTTGACCAGACCAATGCGGTAAGCCTCGTCTGCCTTGATGTTCAGGGCAGAGTAGACCAGCTGCTTTGCCATGCCCATGCCGACCAGACGTGCCAGACGCTGGGTGCCGCCGAAGCCCGGGGTGATGCCCAGACCAACTTCGGGCTGACCAAACACGGCGTTGTCAGAGCAGATGCGGATGTCGCAGCTCATGGCCAGCTCATTGCCGCCGCCCAGTGCAAAGCCGTTGACGGCTGCAATGACGGGGATGGGGAAGCTCTCGATCATCAGGAACACGTCATTGCCCAGCTTGCCGAAGGCCTCACCCTCTGCCTTGGTCATGGTGCTCATGGAGCCGATATCAGCGCCTGCAACGAAGCTCTTGTCGCCTTCGCCGGTCAGGACGATGCAGCGGATGGTCTCCTGATCGACAGCCTCAAAAGCTGCCTTCAGGTCTGCCAGAACCTCAGGGTTCAGGGCATT
This sequence comes from Faecalibacterium sp. Marseille-Q4137, assembly GCF_017377535.1. Classification (NCBI taxonomy): domain Bacteria; kingdom Bacillati; phylum Bacillota; class Clostridia; order Eubacteriales; family Oscillospiraceae; genus Faecalibacterium; species Faecalibacterium sp. Marseille-Q4137. Next base: position 10,855 of record NZ_JAFREK010000001.1, on the reverse strand, counting down.
CAGTGCCTTGGGACGGTCGATGGTGATGATCTCGACAGCGCCCTGCACCTCGGTTTTTACAAAAGCCATTGTGAAAACCTCCAATTCAGATTCTCAGTGTTTCAAAACAGCTCCCGCGCCCCGGCAGAGTCTCCGGTCTGAGCCGGGGCGCGGGCTGTCATTCAATTCAATTCCAAAGGGGGAGCTTACATCTCAACGATGGTAGCGCAGCCCATGCCGCCGCCGATGCACAGGGTAGCCAGACCCTTGTGAGCACCACGGTGCTTCATAGCGTACAGCAGAGTGACCAGGATACGAGCGCCGGAAGCGCCGACCGGGTGGCCCAGAGCGATGGCGCCGCCGTTGACGTTCACCTTGCTCATATCGAAGTTCAGAGCCTGGCTGACAGCCACAGACTGTGCAGCAAATGCCTCGTTGGCCTCAATCAGGTCCATATCAGCAACAGTCAGGCCAGTCTTTGCCATGACCTTCTTGGTTGCTGCGATGGGGCCCAGACCCATGACCTCAGGCTCAACACCGGCCAGAGCGCCAGCAACCCAGGTTGCCAGAGGCTCAACGCCCAGCTCCTTGGCCTTTTCCTCGCTCATAATGACCAGAGCAGCAGCGCCGTCGTTGATGGCGGAAGAGTTGCCTGCGGTCACGATGCCGTCCTTGGTGAAAGCGGGCTTCAGGGTTGCCAGCTTCTCGACCGGGGTCAGACGGGGGCCTTCATCGGTATCAAACACGGTGTCGCCCTTCTTGCCCTTGATGACAACAGGAACGATCTCATCCTTGAAAGCGCCGTCCTTGATGGCCTTGTCAGCCTTGACCTGGCTGTTGTAGGAGAACTCATCCAGCATCTCGCGGGTGATGGGGCTGTAGCCGTACTTCTTCTGGAAGGTCTCGTTGGTGCAGACATTCTCAGCGGTCATGCCCATGTGCTTGTTGAAACCGGTGGCATCCCACAGAGCATCGTTGACCATGGTATCGACCAGCTCGCTCTTGCCCATGGGAGCGCCCATGCGGTAGCCGTAACGGCCCTTCATCATTGCAAAGGGAGCCATGTCCATGTTCTCCATGCCGCCTGCGACCACGATATCAGCATCGCCTGCCTCGATCATCTGAGCAGCCATGTTCACGCAGTTCAGACCGGAACCGCAGACCACGTTGACGGTGACAGCGGGGGTCTCGATGGGCAGGCCAGCCTTCAGGGAAGCCTGACGGGCAACGTTCTGGCCCAGACCAGCCTGGATCACGCAGCCCATGTAAACATGATCGACCTGCTCAGGCTTGACGTTTGCGCGGTTCAGAGCCTCCTTGATGACGATGGAGCCCAGCTCAGCAGCGGGGACGTTGGCAAGGGTGCCACCGAACTTACCAATGGCGGTACGGCATGCAGATGCGATAACGATCTTTTTCATGTGAATAGCCTCCTGATTGTGTATGTTGTGATTTAAGAAAGACTGTTTTATCAAAACGCCGAAGCGTTTCTTGCATAAGGAATGGGGTCAGACGTTCTCTCCCCTGCTGCGCAGCTCAGCCATCTTCTGCTCCACGGCGGCTTCCACATTCGGAGTAACGAACTTGGAGATGCTGCTGCCGTAGCGGGCGGCTTCCTTTACAATGGTAGAGGAAAGATAGCTCCACTTGATGCTGGTTGCAAGGAACATGGTCTCGATGCCGGGCATCAGCGCATGATTGGTCTGCGCCAGCTGGATCTCGTTTTCAAAATCCGTTACCGCCCGCAGGCCCCGCACCATGACCGAAGCGTGGCGCTTCTTGGCGAACTCCACGGTCAGGCCGTCGAAGCTCTCCACCGTGACATTGGGGATCCCCTTGCAGCATTCCTGCAGCAGGGCCACCCGCTCCTCCACGGTGAACAATGGGTGCTTTGCACTGTTGATGAGCACGGCCACGATCAGATGATCGTTGATCTTTGCCGCGCGCTTGATGATATCGAGATGACCTCGTGTGACCGGATCGAACGACCCGGGGTAAACTGCAGTTGCCATCGGTTTTGTCCTCCTTGCGCGCCTTTGAAAAGCGCATTGGTTCTGACATGATAGCACTTTCCAGTTTGCTGTGCAAGATGTTCTTTTCTTCTGCTACGGTGCATCGTTAATTTTTAAACAATCTTACCCGCAGTGCCACGCTGCATCCTGCTACGCTATAAGTAAAGCACATCGTCAAAATTTTATCAAGTATTTTTTGTGTAAAATTTATTTTTTGTGCACCAAAGAATCTCTACAAAAAGCTAAGATTTTTAGTCATATTGCATTCAGCCCTGTTTTTTGCCGGGAAAGTATTGATTCTCCCGTTTGTTAATGATATAACTAAGTTGGAATTTACAATTCCTTTATGTTATTGTAAGAGAGGATGGTTTATAATGGATTTTACGGAATTGTATGCGCAGAAGAAAATGACAGCTGACCAGGCTGCCGCGTTGGTCAAAAGCGGCGACTGGGTGGATTACGGCTGGGCCGTGAACACCCCCGTTGCAGTGGACGCTGCCATTGCAAAGCGTCTGCCTGAGCTGGAGGATGTCAACTTCCGCGGCGGCATCCTGATGTGGGTGCCCGCCATCTTCCAGATCGAGGATCCCGCTGCCCACATGACCTGGAACAGCTGGCACATGGGTGGCATTGAGCGCAAGGCCATTGCCCAGGGCTTTTCCTTCTACTCCCCCATCCGCTACTCTGAACTGCCCCGCTACTATCGCGACAGCTCTGACCCCGTGGATGTGGCGGTGTTCCAGGTGACCCCCATGGACGAGCACGGCTATTTCAACTTTGGCCCCTGTGCTTCCCACCTGGGTGCCGTCTGCGATAAGGCCAAGAAGATCATCGTTGAGGTCAACCGGAACATGCCCAAATGCCTGGGCGGCACCGAGAACTGGGTGCACATCTCTCAGGTTGCCGGTGTTGTGGAGGGCAGCAACCCGCCCATCGGCCAGATGGCCGCTGCCGGTGCCGCCACCGAGGTCGATCTGAAGGTGGCAAACCTCATCGTCCCGCAGATCCCCGACGGTGCCTGCCTGCAGCTGGGCATCGGCGGTATGCCCAACGCCATCGGCAACCTGATCGCGCAGAGCGACCTGAAGGATCTGGGCGTGCACACCGAGATGTATGTGGATGCCTTTGTGGATATTGCAAAGGCCGGCAAGATCACCGGCCGCCACAAAAATCTGGACAAGGGCCGTCAGGTCTATGCCTTTGGTGCCGGTACCCAGAAGATGTACGATTACCTGAACGACAACCCGGAGTGCATGGCCGCTCCCGTGGAGTACACCAATGACATCCGCAGCATCTCCGCCATCGACAACTTCATCTCCATCAACAATGCGGTGGATATTGACCTGTTCGGTCAGGTGAACGCGGAGAGTGCAGGCATCAAGCACATTTCCGGTGCAGGCGGTCAGCTGGACTTTGTTCTGGGCGCATACCTTTCCAACGGCGGCAAGAGCTTCATCTGCCTGTCCTCTACCTTTATGAATAAAAAGACCGGCAAGCTGGAAAGCCGCATCCGTCCTACCCTGGAAAACGGCAGCATCGTCACCGACACCCGCGCAAACGTGCACTACCTGTGCACCGAGTACGGCTGTGTGAACCTGAAGGGACTGACCAGCTGGGAAAAGGCAGAAGCACTGATCAGCGTGGCACACCCCGATTTCCGGGACGAGCTGATCGCCGAAGCCGAAAAGCTGCACATCTGGCGCAGGAGCAACAAGCGCTGACATTGCCGCAGGGAATCCTGCTGTCTGCGGCAGGAATGGAGTTTCTATGACATGATGGACAAAAAACCGCATATCAAACCCTATCTCTACGGAATGTTCGCAGGCTTTGGCGCGATCAGCCTGAGCATCCTCTTCTTTTTCCTGATCTACCGCTTTCAGGGCTTCGGCAATGCCGTTTCGACCCTGACAGGCATCCTGATGCCCTTTATCTACGGCAGTGTCATTGCCTATCTGCTCAAGCCGGTGTGCAACTGGCTTGAAGCATTTCTCCACAAGCTGTTCCCGGAAAGGATGCACCGCTTTGCCAACATGCTGGCCGTTGCTCTGACCATCCTGTTCGGTCTGCTGCTGATCTACGCGCTGATCATGATGATCGTGCCGCAGCTCATCAACAGCGTGACCGCCCTGTACTACACGGCACGGGACAACATCGGCGACTTTGTGGAGTGGATCTCCAAGCAGGAGTTCATTGCCAACAACAAAAAGCTGCTGGACTTCATCGAGAACTCTTACGACAGCCTGGATGCCAACCTGGATGCCTGGATCAAAAACACCCTGCTCCCCTCCATGCAGAACATCCTCAGCGGTGCCGCTGTAGGCGTGGTGAATGTGGTGACCTGGATCAAAAATTTCATTATCGGCCTCATCGTTTCGGTGTATCTGCTGGCCAGCCGGAAGAAATTCGGGCAGCAGGGCAAGCTCATCCTTTATAGTTTGGTCAAGCCCCGCTGGGCCGACCTCATCATGGAGGAAGTCCGTTACGCTGACCGGATGTTCGGCGGCTTCATCAACGGCAAGATCCTGGATTCCGCCATCATCGGCGTGCTGTGCTATATTGCCTGCCTGATCTTCAAGTTCCCCAGTGCCCTGCTGGTGTCGGTCATTATCGGCGTGACCAATGTTATCCCCTTCTTCGGCCCCTTCATCGGTGCCATTCCCGCCACCCTGCTCATCCTGATCCAGAACCCCATCAAGGCGCTCTGGTTCGTGCTGTTCGTTCTGGTGCTGCAGCAGGTGGACGGCAACATCATCGGACCCAAGATCCTGGGCAACACCACCGGCCTTTCCAGCTTCTGGGTGCTGTTCGCCATCCTGCTGTTCGGCGGCCTGTGGGGCTTTGTGGGCATGATCATCGGCGTGCCGCTCTTCGCAGTCATCTATGATGTCATCAAAAAGCTGGTGTTCCACGGCCTGAATCGCAACGACGAATCCGGCATGGTAAACCTCTATCACGATGCCTTCGGTGACCCCGACGACGAGTGATCCGGCACAGCCCGCTGCACCGCAACCTGCCGAAAACTAGTAAACCTTCCCTGCCCCCGCATCAGAGCACTTCCGATGCGGGGTATTTTTTAGCCATGCCGTACCATAAGAACGTATACAAAGGAGAACGATTTAATGGGTATTAAAATCATGTTATTGGGTATCGCCGTTATTCTGGCTGGGATTGCCTTATCTATAAGTAATATTTTTGCTTTTGTTGGTGGAGCCGCAGGTCTTTTAATCACAATTGCCGGTATGTTTGTACGGGGCAAAAACACAACCGAGATATAATTCACGGAGGTTTGACAAATGACTTACACGATCGCGATCATTTCTACTTTAGCGGCATGGTTCGTTGGGCTATTTGCAGACGTAAACATCGATTTTGGAGACCCGCAAGGATTTCTAGCGCTCAGGGTGCTGTTTCCTGTTTTGGCTATGGGAATTTGTATCCTGAAGGCACTTAAAGAGAGCCATAAATCATAAGCAACTTCTGCTTTACACAAAAAAATTTCCCTCCCCTATGCCGTCTCAGCACATCGGGAGGGAAATTTTTCTATTTCAAGGGCTTATGCCTGCAAATCACTGCTGATTGGGCTTCCAATCCTTATAGTTCTCGTAACGGCTCTCGCGGATCTTGGTATGGGACCAGATCTCGTCGGCGGTCGGCTGCCAATTGGCTGCGTAGCTCTTGCACTTGTCGCACAGATGATCGACGCTTTCCGGACTCTGGAGGTCGGTGCTGTGGGCACCGGTCTCGTGAACCATCTTGCGCAGCAGCTCGGGGTTTTCCAGCATGGGGCAGGGGCGCAGATGGTTCTTATTGAAGGGCTGGCCGTTGTGGTAGGCCATGAACAGCGGACTCTGCAGGATCTCCAGGATGCTGCTGTCATGGATGTTGGCATTGGAGTAGTGGATGAACACGCAGGGTTCAGCGTCACCAGCCGAGTTGATGTGGAAGTAGTTGCGGCCGCCGGCAATGCAGCCGCCCACGAACTCGCCATCGTTCTGGAAGTCCATGGGGTAGAACGGGATATCGCAGGCTTCACTGCGCAGATAGCGGATGCGCTGGATCATGTACTTGCGCTGCTCGGGAGAGGGCATCAGTTCAGGCGCTGCCTCGTTGCCCACGGGCATGTAGTGGAAGTAGAAGCCGAAGTGTGCACCCTTATCGCAGAGGAAACGCATGAACTCATCGCTGGTAACGGCTTCGATGTTGTCGCGGGTGTAGCAGATGGAGGTGCCGAACAGGATGCCGTGCTCCTTGAGCAGATCCATCGCGCGCATAACGGCAGCATAGTGACCCTCGCCGCGGCGGGCATCGTTGGTCTCCGGGGTGCCCTCAATGGACAGCATAAACGCAATATTGCCCAGGCGGACCACTTCTTTGCAGAACGGCTCATCGATCAGGGTGGAGTTGGTATAGATGGCAAACTGCACATCGTTGTGCTTCTCGGCCAGCTTGAGGATATCAGCCTTGCGCACCAGCGGCTCACCGCCGGTGAGCATGTACAGATAAACGCCCAGCTCCTTGCCCTCGGTGACGATCTTATCCATATCGTCAAAGCTCAGGTTGTTCTTGTGGCCGTACTCACCGGCCCAGCAGCCCACGCAGTGCATATTGCAGGCAGAGGTGGGGTCAAACAGGATCAGCCAGGGAATGTTGCACTGATATTTGACACGATTCTCGCGGATGGTCTTGGTACCGCGGAAGAAGGCCTCATAGCCCAGGTTCAGGGCCGTGGTGCGGGCCACGTTGGGGTCCAGCTGGTTCAGCATACAGTTGATGAGCTTCGACCACTTGCTGTTGGGGTCAGTCAGGGTCTGCTTGGCGTGTGTGTAGGTCTCCTCGCTGAAGGAATCGCCGTAGAACTGCTTTGAAAGATCTACGATCTGTCCAACCGTCTTGGCGGGGTCCTTCTCGGCATGAGAAAGCACGAGATCCACAGTCTTGCCCAGTGCAGCACGCTGCATTTTGTGCGTCAGAGAATCAAATGCGGTATTCATTTTTATTTCCTCCAGATTCAATAGAATTTTACAGGGCTCTCTTCCCTGCCTGCCGGGCTGAATTCCCGGCGCTCAGATGATCTTATACTCCAGCAGCAGACGGCCCAGGTCGGTGTCCTGTACCTTTTCTACCGCTTTTCCCAGTGCAAATTTTTTGATCCAGTTCATTTTCAGATCACTCAGGGGTTTGCCATCCCGCAGCTGAACAGCGGCGTTCAGCAAATCGCGGACATCGTAGGTGCTGCCCCAGACCTCCGGCACGCCCCGGTCGATATCCAGCAGGGTGTACACGGCTTCCATGCCGGTGCGCATGGAATACTCGGTGGTGAAGATGGTATCCCGCTTTGTCTCGGCAAACTGGCCGATGAAGGCAAAGTTCACTGCGCCCTCCGGCACCACCGCCGGGCGATCGCCTGCCGCGCGGGGCATGAAGAAAGCTGTGATATAGGGCATCATTACGGGCACGGTGTTGGCACTGTGCTCCGCCAGGTCCTCGATCTGGTTTTCGGGGACCCCCAGATGATACAGCCACTCCATGCAGATCTCTTTGCCGGTGCAATCCCGCATGGGCTTTTTGATGTAGTCGCCGGGCGTGTTGCTGAACAGGCCGTAGATCCAGCCCACGAGCTGACCCTTGGGCTGATCCCGGAACTGGGGCTGACGGTTGAACGTCCAGCTGAGCAGCCAGCCGGAATCCCGCGCCGTGACGATGCCGCCCGTGACAGTCCTGCCGCTGAACGGGTCACGCTGGCAGATGTTCTGGATGTAGGGCACGATGCGTTCGTCCAGCGTGGTGACCGTGGCGCTCATCCAGTTGGTCTGCTCCGGATCGGAGCAGAACTTCTCCGGGCGGCCAAAGGCCTCATCCTGCGCGGCGATCTTCTTCCACAGATCCCAGCCGTTGCCGGGCCGGAGGGTGGGGTTGAACACTGCAGGCTGATCCTGGGAGCCGATGGAAGTGCTTTCCACGCAGCCGCCGTTGGTGATGAACACCAGATCATTCTCGGTCAGGTCCACCCGTTCCGCTTCATCGTCCACCAGCAGGCAGATGGTCCTGGCCTGCTTTTTGCCCCCGGTCAGCTCAAACTCAATGTTGGTCACCTTGGTGTTGTAGTGGAAGCGCACGCCATGCCCTTCCAGATAGCGGATCATGGGCAGGATCATGCTCTCGTACTGGTTGTACCGGGTAAAGCGCAGTGCCCGCAGATCAGGCAGACCGCCCACATGGTGGATGTAGCGCTTCAGATAGAGCTTCATTTCCAGTGCGCTGTGCCAGTTCTCAAAGGCGAACATGGTGCGCCAGTAAAGCCAGAAGTTGGAAGAGAACACCTCCGCGTCAAAGACATCGGTGATGCGCTTATCATAGAGCTGCTCATCCGGGGTAAAAAAGAGCTTAATGAGTTCCATGCAGCCCTGATCCGAAAGGCCGAACTTCCCATCGGTGTGGGCGTTCTGCCCCCGGTTTTCCGTGGCGCGGCAGAGCGAGTAGTTGGGGTCTGCCTTGTTCAGCCAATAGTACTCATCCAGCACGCTTGCGCCCTCGGTCTCAAGCGACGGGATGGAACGGAACAGATCCCACATGACTTCAAAATGGTCATCCATCTCCCGGCCGCCCCGCATCACATAACCGATGCCGGGGTACTGGCAGCCATCACAGGCACCGCCGGGGATGGCCCCCTTTTCAAAGAGATGGATATGCTCCCCTTTCATCTGACCGTCACGGACCAGGTAGCAGGCAGCTGTCAGCGCCGCCAGACCGGTGCCCACGAGATAGGCCGATTTCCGATCCACTCCCACAGGCTTTTTCGGGCGCACAAAGGCCTCATAGTTCCCGCTGGAATAATACATTTTATTCCCTCCGTTTGCTGTGGTTTCCAGGTTTTCACCTTTCATTTTGCGCTGATCATACTGTAACATTTTGTCAAACGGAAAGCCATAAACAGAAAAAGCACCGTGATGGAAAACCCATCACGGTGCCCGGATTGATAAAATATTGTCAGTCGTCAAGATCTGCGGGGCTGCGGTCGGTGCGGAAGCGGCGGAGCGCCCGCTCAAGCTCGCCATGAAGCAGAACATTCAGCCGCTCGGTCATCCGGACGGGGTCCTCCTTCATATCCCTGCGGATCCATTCCAGTGCCATGCCCACCAGCGCGTATTTGTAAAAGTCGATGATGAACTGCTTGTCGGAATCCTGCACGGTAAAGCCCTGCGCACTGCGGTCCACAAAGTCCCGCAGCATGGAGTCCAGCAGTTTATATAAGTACTGTTCCAACTGCTCACGGCTCACGGAGCGGTAAACATTCATCACCAGAACCTTGTTGTCCTGCACCTGATGCAGGATATCCAGAAAGGCATCTGTCCAGTTCTCAAAGCTCTGTCTGCCCTCCAGCGCCTTGGCGGCATCCTCGACCATGATCCAGTCCACGAGGTCGTAGATGTCCTTGAAGTGGTAGTAGAAGGTCATACGGTTCACGCCGCAGTCCTCGGTGATATCATTGATGGTGATCTTATTCAGCGGCTTTTGAAGCAGCAGCTTTTTCAGCGATGCCTCCAACGCCCTTTTTGTAGTTTGCGACACGAGATCCATCCTTTCCCAGCGGCACACACTGTGCCGCCGACCGTGGTAGCCGCCCTATGGGGCCAGAGAAGTAAGAATACTTCCTTTATACTATAACGCAAATGCCCCCCGTTTTGCAAGTTCAAAATCTCTCATTTTGATATTTTTTTCACGTTCTTCTCCATTTTGCAGCCGTCCCGCCGCCTTTTTGCCGGGTTTCCGGGAGGTTCCTCTTGATTTTCTGGCTCCGGATGCTTACAATGGATGGAGTGGAACGAATGTGCGTTCCATTTATTTATTTCTTTCTGAGTGAGAAAGGAAGGGAAAGCAAGTATGATCAAGACCATCGGATTTTTAGGCTGTGGGAACATGGGCGGTGCCATTGCGCGGGCCGTCTGCAAGGCTGCCGACCCACAAAATGTTTATCTTGCCAACCGCACTGCCGCCAAGGCAGAGGCGCTGGCCGCAGAGCTGGGCTGCAACACCACCACGAACGCCGAAGTGGCGGGCCGCTCCGACCTGATTTTTCTGGCGGTCAAGCCCCAGATGATGGAGGCTCTGCTGGCTCCGCTTAAGTTCACCCTGAACGAGCGGCCGAGCCGCTTCATCCTTTGCAGCATGGCGGCAGGGCTTTCCATCGCGCGCATCCAGGAGATGGCGGGGGAAGATTACCCCGTGATCCGCATCATGCCCAACACCCCGGCTTCGGTGGGGGCAGGCATGATCCAATATTGCTCCGCCAATGTGACAGCGGAGGAGGAGCAGGAGTTTCTGAAGCTGATGGCACCCGCCGGGCGGCTGGACGCTGTGCCCGAGGCCCTGATCGATGCGGCAAGCAGCGTTTCCGGCTGCGGCCCGGCCTGGGTGTATCAGTTCATTGAAGCGCTGGCCGACGGCGGCGTGGCCTGCGGCCTGCCCCGGGCCAAGGCACAGGAATACGCAGCCCAGATGGTATTGGGCAGCGCCAAGCTGGTGCTGGAGAGCGGAAAACACCCCGGTGAGCTCAAGGACGCGGTGTGCAGCCCCGGCGGCAGCACCATTCAGGGCGTGCGCGTGCTGGAAGAGCACGGTTTCCGCGGCGCGGTGACCGATGCGGTGATCGCCGCCTACGACAAGACAAAGGAAATGGGAAAGGGTTAAGTTTATGCGCATCGTCGTCAAAGTGGGCACCTCCACGCTGGCACACTCCACCGGGCGGCTGAACATCCGCCACACAGAGGATCTGGTCAAGGTGCTGAGCGACCTGAAGAACGCAGGGCACGAGGTCATCCTCGTCTCGTCCGGTGCCATCGGCATGGGAGTGGGCAAGCTGTCCC
>NZ_JAFREK010000019.1:0-64713 GCF_017377535.1 Faecalibacterium sp. Marseille-Q4137 | reverse complement strand
GCTATATAGAAGTTACAGCAGGAATGGTATGATACAAGAAAAATAGATGTGTGAAACTGGAAGAAAGTAATGAATGAGGTAATAGTCTATCATATCATGCACACGGAAAGATGTGTGGCACAGGTGAGCACGGCTGGTGAGTGCAAAATTTATTTTGTAGATTTTATGTCCTACGGTCTAGTGCTGAAAGAATCGAATGACTTTGACGCTCGAATCAATAATGTGATCAGCTTCTATTCTTGGCGTGCATCCAGACTGATACCGTACGACCGTACTTATGCAAAGGAAATCTTGAATAGCATTGGTGTGTCCCAGAGCAATACGGATAGGGAACGTGCCTGGATTACGCTTTCTTACCATTGCTTATCTTTGTTGGATGTGTTCTGGGTAAAAGCAGAAAATGAGACAGTTCGGTTCGAGGAGATCAACCTTTACACGCATTCTCTGAGCAATGACTTTGTGGATATTGCACTGTGTGGACATCAGAAGACTGTAACAAATGCCCATTTTCTGGCTGATGATTTGTCCACGGGTGGATGCTACCCCAAGGCGTGGGTGCACAAAGAGGATGGCTTTTACCTTTATAAAGGCGGTGGAAGAAACGCTGTTGAGCGCGAAGTGCTGGCAAGTAAAATTTGCCGATGCTTTGACTGCCATCAGGTTCTGTATGAGCAGGGGATGTTTGAGAACGAGCCAGTTTCCATCAGCAAAATTATGACTTCACAGCGGTATAGCCTTGTGACGTATGCAGCCTATGATGTCTACTGCACAAACCGTGATTGGAATACGCTGGATAAAATTCTGGAACTGGATGCTCACGGATACTATATGATGAACATTCTGGATTATCTGGTGGGCAACACTGACCGCCATTGGGAAAACTGGGGCCTGTTGGTGGACAATGAGACGAATCAACCTATCCGTCTGCATGACCTGATGGACTTTAATCGAGCGTTCCAGCAGTATAACACGCTGGAAGGTGCAAACTGCCTGACTGTTGGAAAGCGGCATTTGAGCCAGAGAGAAGCGGCTATGGAGGCAGTACAAGCGATTGGCCTAAACCAGATTTGCGATGTAGAGAGTTCTGTATTTGTTGGATATGAGCAATATGGCGAAATGTTCAGCAGCAGATTGGAAGAAATGACCTCTGAATTTGTGCGAGATTGCGGTGAATGAAAACTGCCGTTTGTAGCAGATCTGTAGCAAATTGCTTTGATTTAACGAATCATCGCTCTAAAAATCAAAAAGTCATCATGCATCACACGCAGGGGGTCTGGGGTTCGAGTCCCTAATTCTCCACCATACAGTTCGTACTCGAACCCGATTCTTTACGAGAAAGGGTTCGGGTACTTTTTTTGTTTGCAAGAGGTTCTGCGGAAGGACTACTCAGAACGGTAAACAGGAACGAACAAAGGCAGGATACCACCATCACGGTGACACCCTGCCTTTTGTGTTACAAGGATATTCTGGGGGCGATTGCTGCGCACAAAGCGCCTTAAGCCTCTGTATTTGCTTCGGTCAGCACAAAGGTCAGCTCCGCTGTGGCGGCGCACTTGCCATCCACATAAGCAGACGCTTTCCCGATGCCCACAGGGCCGCGCTGTTCCACCAGCTCACAATGGAGCGTAAGAACATCCCCTGGGGTGACCTGCTTGCGGAAGCGGGCATTTTTGATGCCGCCGAAGAGGGCCAGCTTGCCTTTGTTTTCGGGAACGCTCAACGCCGCCACGGCTCCGGTCTGGGCCAGTGCTTCCAGGATCAGCACTCCTGGCATGACCGGCTGGCCCGGGAAGTGACCGCAGAAGAATTCTTCATTGCGGGATACGCACTTGCGGCCAATGGCCCACTGCCCCGGCTCGTAGTCCAGGATACGGTCCACGAGAGCAAAGGGATAGCGGTGGGGCAGAAGGGCTGCGATCTGCTCACTGTTCAGGGCGTTTGCGTTCTCCCGCACGGTGCGCGGTTCTGCCATGGCTCAGCCCTCCCATCTGCGCAGGGCGATGCAGGCATTATGCCCGCCAAAGCCCAGGCTGTTGCTCAGTGCGTAGGTCATGGCCTGCGCACGGCCTGCATTGGGCACATAGTCCAGATCGCATTCCGGGTCAGGCTGCTCGTAGTGGATGGTGGGCGGGGCAAACTGGTCTCGCAGGGCCAGTGCAGTGAACACGGCCTCGATGCCGCCCGCACCGCCCAGCAGGTGGCCGGTCATGCTCTTGGTGCTGACCACGGTCAGCTGCTTTGCGTGCTCACCGAACACGGCATGGATGGCAGCCGTCTCGCAGGCATCGTTCATGTGGGTGCCGGTGCCGTGGGCGTTGATGTGATCCACCTGCTCCGGGGCAATACCTGCATCGGCCAGTGTCAGCTTCATGCAGTCGATGGCACCTGTGCCGCCGGGAGCCGGTGCGGTAAAGTGGTAAGCATCGCAGTTGGCACCATAGCCTACCACCTCGGCGTAGATATGCGCACCGCGTGCCCGGGCGTGCTCCAGCTCTTCCAGAACCAGCACACCGCTGCCCTCGCCCATCACGAAGCCGCCGCGGCGGGCATCAAAGGGCAGGCTGGCAGCATCCGGGTCGGTGGCGGTGGAAAGCGCCTTCATGCTGGTAAAACCGCCGATGCCCAGCGGGCTGATGCAGCTTTCGGCACCGCCGCAGACCATGGCAGTCTCGTAACCGTCCCGGATGCGGTGGAAAGCATCGCCCACAGCGTTTGTGCCGCCGGCGCAGGCCGTGACCGGGCAGGTACACATGCCCTTCAGGCCAAAGCGGATGGCCACCTGTGCCGCCGCCATGTTGGCAATGGACATAGGCACAAAGTAGGGGCTGACCTTCTCCATGCCTTTCTCTTCCCCGCGGGTGTGCTGCTCCTCGATGGTGGGCAGGCCGCCAATGCCGCTGGAAAGGACCACACCGATGTTTTTGGCCTCTGCTTCCGTGTTCAGGCCGCTGTCGGCAATGGCCTCGGCTGCAGCAGCCAGTGCCAGCAGGGTGAAGCGGGCCATCTTGCGGGCTTCCTTTTTGTCCACAACGGTCTCGGGGTCAAAGTTTTTTACTTCACCGGCCAGCTTGCACTTGAAATCGGTGGTGTCAAACTGGGTGATGGGGCCAATGCCGCACCGGCCTGCCTTTGCGGCAGCCCAGCTGTCGGCAGCAGTGTTGCCCAGCGGGTTCACGGTGCCCAGACCGGTGATCACGACTCTGCGTTTTTCCATAGAGAATTTCTCCTTTTACATTGCCATGCCGCCGTCCACACAGAGCACCTGCCCGGTGAGATAGCTGCTTTGTTCTGCGGCAAAAAACGCCACTGCGTTTGCCACGTCCTCCGGCTGGCCTGCGCGGCCTGACGGGATGTCCTTTGCCATTTCGGTGCGGACAGCCTCCGGCAGGGCGGCGGTCATATCAGTCTCAATAAAGCCGGGCGCAACAGCGTTTACTGTCACATTGCGGCTGGCCAGCTCCCGGGCCAGGCTTTTGGTCAGGCCGATGAGCCCGGCCTTGCTGGCGGCGTAATTCGTCTGGCCTGCATTGCCCCGCAGGGCAACGACGCTGCTCAGATTGACGATCCGGCCCCAGCGCTGGCGCACCATCCGGCGGGCCGCTTCCTTGCAGCAAAGGAACGCACCCTTGAGGTTTGCGTCCAGCACAGCATCAAAGTCTGCCTCGGACATGCGCAGGATCAGGTTGTCCCGGGTAATGCCTGCATTGTTCACAAGGATATCCACCCGGCCAAAGGCGTTTCCTGCTTCCTCAAAGAGCTTTTTGCAGCCCTCGGCGGTGGAAACATCGGCCTGCACGGCCACGGCCTGCGCACCCAGGGCCCTGCACAGAGACACGGTCTCAGCGGCGGCCGCCTCGCCGTGGCAGTAGTTGACCACCACATGGCAGCCCTGCCGGGCAAGCTGTACGCACACTGCCCGGCCGATTCCCCGGCTTCCGCCGGTCACAACGGCGGTACGGATGATGGTTTCTTCGTTCATTGTTCTTCCTTCCATGCGTTCAGAACGGTGTCCAGCTGCGCCGGGGTCTCCACCGACACACAAGTCACACCGGGCAGAGTCTTTTTCACAAAGCCGGAGAGCGCATTGCCGGGGCCGACCTCCAGAATGTGATCCACACCCAGCTCGCCCAGACGGTGCAGGGTGTCCTCCATGTAGACACTGCTCTGCACCTGCCGGACCAGCAGGGCCGGGATGCTGTCGCTCTCGGCTTTTTCACGGCCCAGGCAGTTGAACAGCACCGGAACGCTCATTTCGCCAAAGGGTTCGGCGGCAAAGCGCTTTGCCAGTGCATCCCCGGCGGGAGCCATCAGACGGGTGTGGAACGGGCCGCTCACCTTGAGCGGGATGCACCGGCGGGCACCGGCCTGCTTTGCAAGCTCTGCAGCCTTGTCCACTGCGGCCTTTTCGCCGCCAATGACCAGCTGGCCCGGGCAATTGTAGTTGCAGATCTGCACGCAGCCCAGCGCGGATGCCTGCTCACAGCATTCTGCAAGGGGGACCCGGTCGAGGTTCAGCACTGCGGTCATGCCGCAGTCGATGCCGCTGGCCGCGTCGGCCATGGCTTTGCCGCGGTAGGCTGCCAGCTCAATGGCCTGCTTGGCGGTGAATACACCGGCGGCTTCCAGCGCGGAATATTCGCCCAGAGAGAGACCGGCCACATAAGCGGGCTTGACCCCCTGCTCGGCCAGAACGGCGGATACGCCGCAGGCAAAGGCCACCATGCAGGGTTGGGTGTATTCGGTCTGATTCAGAACGCCGTCCGGGTCGTCGAAGCAGACGCGGTGCAGATCAAACGGAAGGTCTGCAGCGTCGAACGCGGCACGGAAAGCGGAAGATGCTTCGTAAAATTCTTTGCCCATGCCGGGGTGCTGGGCACCCTGGCCGGCATACAAAACAGCAAGCTTCATCGGTTTTGCCTCCATTCGGTCACAAGTTCATCCATCAGCTCACGGACAGTGTACATCCGGTCCAGCCTGCCCACATTGGCCCCGCAGAAGAAAAGTCCTTCCTCCAGGTTGCCCTTGACCGCTTCGATCAGTGCATGGGTGATGCAGTAGGGCACCTTGGCGGGGTCGCAGGTCTTCAGGCAGCGGGCACAGTGCCGGGGCGGGAAGCGTCTGCCCTCCGCCATGGCCTGCACCAGCGGCGTGTTCAGCGCCCGGCCCGGCATCCCGACCGGGCTGTGGATGATGCGCACATCCTCAGAACCGGCGTTCAGCAGAACGTCCTTGTACCCCTGGGATGCATCGCACTCGTAGGTGGTGATAAAGCGGGTGGCAAGCTGAACGCCTGCGGCACCCAGTCTGGTAAAGTGAGCCATATCGGCCCCGGTGTACACGCCGCCCGCCACAAACACGGGGATGCTGTGGCCGAACTGCGCCTCATAGGGCTTTACCTCGGCCAGCACCTCCGGCAGGATCTCGTCCAGCGTCTGGCAGGTTCCGGAGAACAGGTCCTGCTCCGCAAAGCCGAGATGACCGCCTGCCTTGCAGCCCTCAATGACCACAAAATCGGCGGTGCGGCCGAACTCCTTGGCCCAGCGGCGCAGGATGAGCTTTGCCGCCCGTCCGCTGGAAACGATGGGCGCGATGGCGACCTCCATCGTGTTCACAAGGCCGGGCAGTTCCAGCGGCAGACCCGCGCCGGACACCACAGCGTCCACGCCCGCTTCCACAGCGGTGCGGATGGCGGCGGCGTAGTCCTGCGTGGCCACCATTGCATTGATGGCCACCATACCGGCACCGTTTGCGATCTGCTTTGCCTTCCGGATCTCAGCGGTCAGGGCGCGGTGGTTGGCGCTGGCCGGATCACGGGCAAAGTCCGGCTCCCGGTAGCCTGCATCGGCGGTGGAGATGCACCCCATGCCGCCGCAGGCCGCCACGGCACCGGCCAGCCCGCCCAGAGAAACGCCCACGCCCATGCCGCCCTGCAGGATGGGCACAGACAGGGCTTTCTTTCCAAGCGTCAGCATTCCTCGCTCAGCGCGTGGATACGCTGCCTCCCGCCGTTCCACAGGTCATCCAGAATGTCCGCCACAGGGCGTACCTCGTGGAGCATTCCGGCCACCTGACCGGCCATCAGACTGCCGGTGGAGGTGTCGCCTTCAAACACGGCCCGGCGCAGACTGCCCAGGGTGTACTTTTCCAGTTCCATCTTATCGGCACCGGCCTTTTCCTGCCGGACATATTCACGGCTCATCCGGTTTTTCAGCACCCGGACCGGGGAACCGCCGATGCGTCCGGTCACGATGGTGTCGCTGTCCTTGGCATTGAGCAGGGCAGCCTTGTAGTTTTCGTGGATGGGGCACTCCTCGCTCACCAGCAGGCAGGTGCCCACCTGCACGCCGCAGGCACCCAGCGCAAGGGCTGCTGCCAGCTGACGGCCATCGGCAATGCCGCCCGCCGCAATGACGGGCAGATCCACTGCGTCCACCACCTGCGGCACCAGCGCCATGGTGGCCATCTCGCCCACATGGCCGCCGCTCTCGGTCCCTTCGGCGATCACGGCATCGATGCCCAGCTTCTCCAGATGCTTTGCCAGCACAGCGGCGGCCACCACGGGGATCACCTTGATGCCCGCCGCTTTCCACAGGGGAACATATTTACCCGGGTTGCCTGCGCCGGTGGTAACCACCTGCACGCCTTCTTCCACAACGATCTGGGCAAACTCATCTGCCTGCGGGTGCATCAGCATGATGTTCACGCCAAAGGGCTTGTCAGTGAGCTGTTTGCACCGGCGGATATTTTCGCGCAGGGTGTCGGCATTCATGCCGCCCGCACCGATGATGCCCAGTGCACCTGCATTGGAGCAGGCGGCGGCAAACTCACCGGTGGCAATGTTTGCCATGCCGCCCTGGATGATGGGGTATTTCGTTCCTAAGATCTCGTTCAGTAATTTCATATGATGTTTCCAGTCGGCGGGCCGGGGACTTCTCTGTGGGTCGTCCGTTGGGACGGCCCATTTTGAGAAAGCTGCCGGAACGCCGACGTATTCACTCTTTGTATTGCAGGATCGCGCCGCCCCAGGTCAGGCCGCCGCCAAAGCCGATGCAGGCCAGCGGTCTGCCCGGGGTCAGCTGCCCGCTCTCGGCCAACTCGTTGAGAGCGACCGGAATGCTGGCGGCGCTGGTGTTGCCGTGGCGATCCATATTCTTATAAAATTTTGCCGGGTCAGCCTGCAGAGCCTTGATGCAGTGGTCGATGATGCGGCTGTTGGCCTGATGGCAGACCACCCACGACAGATCCTCGAGGGTCAGCCGGGTCTCGTCCAGCACCGTGTGCAGGCACTTGGGCAGGGCATCCACGGCAAAGCGGAACACCGCCTTGCCGTCCATGGTGATGGGGGCAGAACCTTCCCGGCTCGGCCCGCCCGCATGGAGAACATCACTGCCGCGTGCCCCCAGCGTCAACGCAAAGGGGGTATCTGCCAGCCGGAAAATGGCGGCTCCGGCCCCGTCGCCGAACAGCACGCAGGTGGAGCGGTCGGTGGGGTCCATCAGGCGAGAAAGCGCTTCGCACCCGATGACGAGGGCATACTGCCCGCCCAGAGTCGTCAGCATTCCCCGCGCCACGGCCATGCCATAGAGAAAACCGGAACAGGCCGCGTTGATGTCCAGTGCGGGCCGGTTTTCGGGCAGGCCCAGCGCCGCCTGTACCTGACAGGCCACGCTGGGGGTGGCATCCGGGGCAGAAAGGGTCGCGCAGACACAGCAGGCAATGTCCGCCGGGGCAAGGCCGCTGCGGTCAAGGGCCTGCCGCGCGGCCGCAATGGCCAGCGTGGCGGCAGATTCGTCCTCGGTGCACCAGTGCCGGGTGCGGATGCCGGTGCGGCTGGTGATCCATGCGTCACTGGTATCCACCATGCGGCTCAGCGCGTCATTGGTGATCGTCCGTCCGGGAAGTGCCCCGCCGGTGGCGATCAGCTGTAAACCATTCATGCGTTCCTCGTTTCTCCGATCTGGCGGTACTTTTTATAGCGCTGATCGGCCAGCTGCCGGTCGCTCATGCGGCACAATTCTTTCAGGTGGGCGCGCAGAGCGGCATCCATGCGCTCAAACAGGGCCGCGTGGCAGCGCTGGGCACCGCCCACCGGCTCCGGGATCACTTCTTCCACGATGCCGCCGCGGTACAGATCCTGCGCCGTCAGCTTCATCATCTCACAGGCCTCGCCGCTGCGGGAGGAGTCCTTCCACAGGATGCTGGCAAAGCCCTCGGGACTCAGCACCGAGTAGACCGCGTTTTCCAGCATGAGGATGTGGTTGGCCACACCCAGTGCCAGCGCGCCGCCGGAGGAACCCTCGCCGGTGACCACGGCGATGACCGGTACCGTCAGGCCGCTCATCTCCATCAGATTCCGGGCAATGGCCTCGCCCTGCCCCCGCTCCTCGGCATCCTTGCCGGGGTAAGCGCCCGGCGTGTCGATAAAGGTGATGATGGGACGGCCGAATTTTTCAGCCTGCTTCATCAGGCGCAGAGCCTTGCGGTAACCCTCCGGCCCCGGCATTCCAAAGTTGCAGGCCAGATTTTCTTCCAGCGTGGAGCCCTTGCGGTGGCCGATGACCGTCACCGGCATCCCGTGGAAACGGGCCACGCCGCCCAGAATGGCCGCGTCCTCCTTGCACTGCCGGTCGCCGCGCTGCTCAAAGAAATCCGTGAACAGGGCAGAGATCGTCTCGTCGATGTGCGGACGCTCCGGGTGACGGGCCAGAAAGACCCGGTCCTCGGCAGTCAGCGGGCCGCAGGAGCGCAGGATCTCGTCCTCTTCCACCGCCAGCTCTGCCAGTTCGGACGCATGGGCGGTGATGGCCTCCATGTCACTGCCGCTGCCCTTCAGCGCGGCGATCTGTGCGTCCAGCGGGGCCAGCTGCTCCAAAATATCTTTTATCATTCGTGTTTCCCTCCGGCATGAAGCTGCAGGACCTGGATCAGCGTATCCCGCAGCTGACTGCGGGGCACCACCTGATCCACAAAGCCGTGTTCCATCTGGAATTCGCTGCGCTGGAACCCGGCGGGCAGTTTTTCACCGATGGTCTGCTCAATAACGCGGGGGCCGGCAAAGCCGATGAGTGCCCCCGGTTCGGCCAGCATGATATCGCCCAGGCTTGCAAAGCTGGCGGTCACGCCGCCGGTGGTGGGGTGGGTCAGCACACTGACGTACAGCCCGCCCTTTGCTGAAAAGCGCTGGATGGCGGCGCTGGTCTTGGCCATCTGCATCAGGCTGAAAATGCCCTCCTGCATCCGTGCGCCGCCGCTGGCCGAAAAGATGACCAGAGGCAGGCGCTTGGCGGTGGCGTACTCCACGGCGCGGGTGATCTTCTCGCCCACAGCCGTGCTCATGCTGCCCATAAAGAACCGGCTGTCCAGCACGGCTGCCACACAGGCCACGCCGCCAATGCGGCCGACGGCGGTGACAGCAGCCTCGTGCAGGCCGGTCTTGTTCTGGGCGGCGGCAAGTTTTTCCCCGTATCCGGGGAAGTTCAGCACATCCTGCGGATCAAGGTCAGCGTCCAGTTCCCGGAAGCTGCCGTGATCCAGCACCAGACTGAGCCGGTAATACCCGCCAATGGGCATGTGATAGCCGCAATTGGGGCAGACATACAGGCTTTTGCCCCACAGGGTGCGGGCAGCGCGGCGGCCGCACTGCTTGCACTCCACAAACTGCGGCTCGTGCCAGACAGCTCCGGCATCCCGCTTGGCTTTCAGCTGGAAAGTGCGCTCCCGCATCCGGTTGGGGAGCAGATCTCGGATATCATTCATCGCATGTTTCCTCAGATATGTGCGGTGATGTAGTTGTAGATGTCACCCACGGTCTTGAGCTTTGCCAGCTCCTCGTCCGGGATGGACACACCGCAGGCATCCTCCAGCGCCATGTTCAGCTCCACGGCATCCAGGCTGTCGGCCTCCAGATCCTCGGTCAGGCTGGCCTCCATGGTCACCTTGTCCTCCTCGCAGTTCAGGGTGTCAACAACGATCTTCTTCATTTCTTCAAACGTCATGGTAATATTCTCCTTTGATTGGTTTGTATTTTTATTATCTAAAAAGTTTGAGGTTTCTTGCGAACACGACCATTATATCTGAATCGCCGGATAAGTCAAGAATAATAGCTAAAATATTTTATCTTTTACAATTCTGACACACTTTCCTTCACAGGGGCAGTTCCTCTTTTCCATTGCCCTTTTTCCCCAAACGTGCTAATATGGGTTCAGCACTCAGACAAGAAGAAACGAAAGGATGGAACCCATGAAATTCAGCGAAATGAGTTATACCCGCCCGGACATTGATGCCCTGCTGGGCCAGTGCAAGGCACTGGCCGCCAAGGCCGCCGGGGCCGCCAGCGGCGAGGAGCTGGTGAATGTTTACTACGAGCAGAGCCGCGCCTTTGCCGATTACAGCACCGCCGCACAGCTGGCAAGCATCCACTACACCTGCGACACCCGTGACGCTTATTGGAAGGCCGAGCAGGACTTCTTTGATGCCAACGGTCCCGCCGTGGAAAACGCACGGGTGGAGATCAGCCGGGCATTTCTGGCCAACGCCCATGTGGACGCGCTGACCGAAGCCTTTGGCACCACCTGCGTGGCTGGCATGAAGAATGCCGTGCTGGGCATGGATGACCGCACCGTGGAGCTGCAGAAGGAGTACAACGCCCTTGTCAGCCAGTACCAGCAGGTGTATGGCGGCGCACTGGTCGAGTTTGACGGCAAGCAGCTGACCATTCCCCAGCTGGGCCCCTATAAGGAGAACCTGGACCCTGCCGTCCGCCGCGCCGCCTACGAGGCCGAGGCAGCGTATTTCGATGCCCACCGTGACGAGCTGGACGGCCTGTACACCAAGATCGTCAAGAACCTGAACGCACAGGCGCAGATCCTGGGCTACCACGATTACAGCGAGCTTTCCTATGTACGGATGAACCGCATCGGCTACGGCCCTGCCGAGATCCGGAAGTTCCGCGACCAGGTGGCCAGCGATGTGGTGCCCGAGCTGAAAAAGGTGATCGAGCTGCGCTGCAAGCGCACCGGCATCTCCCACCTGACCTTCTCCGACCTGCCTGTGGCGTTTCAGGACGGCAACCCCTCTCCCATCCCCGGCTACGATGCCCGGATGGCCGCCGCCCGCACCATGTACCACGAGCTGAGCCCAGAGACCGCAGAATTCATTGACTTCATGCAGGACAATGAGCTGTTCGACGTGGAGAGCCGCCCCGGCAAGATGTCCGGCGGCTATATGACCAGTCTGCCCACCTACAAGGCCCCCTTTATCTTTGCCAACTGGAACAACACCTCTGCCGATGTGGACGTGCTGACCCACGAGTGCGGCCACGCCTTTGAGGGCTATGTGGCCGAGCGTGACCCCAAGGTCCCCGCAGACCTCGAGTGCCCCGGCATGGAGAGCGCCGAGATCCACTCCATGGCCATGGAGTTCCTGACGGCTCCCTGGCACCATCTGCTCTTTGGCAAGGACACTGAGAAATACGCCCTGCTCCACGCCGAGGACAGCTTCCTCTTCCTGGCCTATGGCTGCATCGTGGACGAGTTCCAGCACAGGATGTACCAGAACCCCGACCTCACCCCGGACGAGCGCAACGCCGTCTGGCTGGAACTGGAGCACAAGTACCGCCCCTGGATCGATTTCGACAACCTGCCCTTCTATGGCCGCGGTGCCGGCTGGCAGCGCCAGCTCCACATCTATGAGTGCCCCTTCTACTATATTGATTACTGCCTGTCCACCATGGCTGCGCTGCAGTTCTTCCTGCTGAGCCTCAAGGACCACAAGGATGCCTGGGAGCGCTACCTCAAGCTGGTGCGCCGTGCCGGTCTGGCCAGCTACACGGAGCTGATGCAGACCGCCGGGCTGAAGGTTCCCTTTGAGGATGGCTCGATCAAGGCCATCGCCCAGCAGATGGGCCAGTGGATCGCAGAGCATCAGGTGTAAGCCTCCTGGGCCTACGGAGATTTTTTCTTGCAAAATCCGCTCTTTTCTATAAAAAAGCACAGCGCCCCCGTTCACTGTAAGATCGCAGTGAGCGGGGGCGCTTTCTTGTGAATAGGAGGTGGATTTTATCGCAAATACAGACTATGGGGATATACGGAGCGGCACAAACTCCATAACCGGAAAGAAAAATTTCCATAAAACGCCAAAAAGCCCTCGGATAAGTCATACCTATACAAGAAAGTTTGAACTTTTCGTGAATTTTCTGTGTTTCGACCATGGACAGGTGGGAACAGTTCTGCTACAATGGGAGCTGTTCTTTCCGCCGGTTCCCACGCGGCGGTTTTTGTTTTTACTATAACACAGGAGGAACTTTCATGTTAGAAAAGATCTTTCACCTGAAAGAAAACCACACCGATGTCAAGACCGAACTCATGGCGGGTGTCACCACCTTTATGACGATGGCCTACATCCTTGCGGTCAACCCCAGCATCCTGTCCGCTTCGGGCATGGATGCCAATGCGGTTCTGATCGCCACCTCGCTGGCATCGTTCGTTGGCACTGCCCTGATGGCTCTGCTGGCCAACTACCCGTTCGCTCTGGCTCCCGGTATGGGCCTGAACGCCTACTTCTCCTACACGGTCGTCCTGACCATGGGTTACAGCTGGCAGCTGGCCCTGATGGCCGTTTTTGTGGAGGGCATCATCTTCATCGCGCTGAGCCTGACCAATGTGCGTGAGGCCATCTTCAACGCCATCCCCATGACCCTGAAGAGCGCTGTCAGCGTTGGCATCGGCCTGTTCGTTGCTTTCGTCGGCCTGCAGAACGCAAAGCTGATCGTGAACAGCGATTCTACCCTCGTCACCTATCAGCACTTCAAGGGCGAGACCTTCCACAGCATCGGCGTGGGTGCGATCCTCGCGCTGGTGGGCGTGCTCATCACCGCTATCCTGCTGGTCAAGAAGGTCAAGGGCGGCATCCTGTACGGTATCCTCATCACCTGGGTGCTGGGCATCCTCTGCGAGCTGACCGGCATCTACATCCCCAACCCCGATGCCGGCATGTACAGTGTCATCCCCACCAGCTTCATCAGCTTCGATTTCTCTGCTCTGGGCAAGACCTTTGGTCAGGTGTTCAAGACCGATTTCTCCGGCGTGGGCATCCTGAACTTCTTCGCCGTGATGTTCTCCTTCCTCTTCGTTGACCTGTTCGACACCCTGGGTACCCTGATCGGTGTTGCTTCCAAGGCCGACATGCTGGATGAGGAGGGCAAGCTGCCCAACATCAAGGGTGCACTGATGGCCGACTCCATCGCCACCTGTGCCGGTGCCGTGCTGGGCACCTCCACTACCACCACCTTCGTCGAGAGCGCTTCCGGCGTGACCGAGGGCGGCCGCACCGGCCTGACCTCCATGACCACCGGTGTGCTGTTCCTGTTGGCCGTGGTGTTCAGCCCCCTGTTCCTGACCATCCCCAGCTTTGCGACCGCTCCGGCCCTGATCATCGTTGGCTTCTACATGATGGGTTCTGCCCTGAAGATCGAGTTCGACGATCCTGCTGAGGGCATTCCCGCATTCCTGACCATCCTGGCAATGCCCACCGCATACAGCATCTCTGAGGGCATCGCCATCGGTGTCATCTCCTGGACCCTGCTGAATGTCATCACCGGCAAGGCCAAGGAGAAGAAGATCAGCCCCCTGATGTATGTGCTGACCGTTCTGTTCATCCTGAAATACGTCCTGCTGTAACAGGCATTTGCAGCAAACAGAAAGCCCCGGCTCCGGCCGGGGCTTTCGTGCGTTTATTGGTTCCTGCGCGGGTGGGGCGGGCAGGGTTCAGCCGCCGAACAGCCCGAAAAAGCTGGTGTGCGTCATGCCCAGCACCAGAAACAGAAGAATGAGGGCAAACAGCACCCCAATGATGATGTCCATCTGGTGGACCGTGAGGGGGAATTTGTCGTAGAGCTTTTCCTTGGGGTTGACGAAATTCGGGTCATTGTTGTCCAGCAGGGTCTTTTTTCTCTCAGCGCTCTGGGCTTTGGCGGCGGCAAGTTCTGCCTGCTC
The DNA here is from genome assembly GCF_017377535.1 of Faecalibacterium sp. Marseille-Q4137. Lineage (NCBI taxonomy): Bacteria > Bacillati > Bacillota > Clostridia > Eubacteriales > Oscillospiraceae > Faecalibacterium > Faecalibacterium sp. Marseille-Q4137. The sequence continues at coordinate 50,722 of NZ_JAFREK010000019.1, read as the reverse complement.
CTTTTCCAGCTGGGCCTCCCGCTGGGCAAGCAGTGCCTCACGGCGGGCCAGCTCTTCCTCCCGCTGGGCCTGGTTCATTTCTGCCATGGTGGTATCCTCCGGCGTTTTTTCTACCAGTATACCATAGAATTGTGACAGAAAAAACTCCTCCCGCAAAAAGCGGCCTTATTCCGCCAGCAGATCCTCCACCACATCCATCAGCTGAGACGGATCGAGCTGGCACGCGGTACAGCGCGCGGCCAGGCGAAGGACCCGCACCGGGTCAACGGAGACATCTGAGATGAACCGCAGTTTTCGGTGTCGTCCGTGAGATGTAGAATGCGCGGCGATGCCAAAGGATGTATACGCACCACACGCGGGATGATAAAGTCGTTCCATAACACAATGATACCAAAACACACCAATCACCTCTCTATCAAAATTGTCACGCCGCTTTGAAACGGCTGCATGAATGCAGGTTCGCTGCCCGCAAAATGTTCTGACAAAATTTATATACCATCTCTTGGCTTCAAAATAAACAGCCAAAATTTCGAAATTTGGCGGCGTGTTTTGCATGTCCGGTAAAACCGGTGGTGCAGTAAAAATACGAACTGGAAAACTGGAACGAATAATTTTACTGAATATCGTGCAAAATTGAGAAAAATCAACTTCACGCAGCAACAGATGAAAGAATGTTCCACAGAAAGCCGAAAGCATAAAAGAAAAATCTTTGCCGCAGCTTAACCACTTTTTGATAGAAAAAGTTGCGAAATCGGTCGTAAGATCGAGTTTTCTGGTATATCACTTGTTCGCTGTGCGGATAAGGCTGCTCATTCTGCTTTGCCTCCGCATCGTCTGCCGCAGACCCCGGCACTGCCCTTGTCTGAAATGCTTTCACTCCGGATGCAAACCAGATGAAAAATCCGACGGGCCGTGTCACTTGACTTTCCCCTTGCAGGGGAGTATACTCCGGGGCAGTGAAATATTCGGCTATGACGAGAAAGAGTACCCGGAAAGAATGCTGCAGAGAGCTGCCGGATGGTGCAAGGCAGTGCAGGGTGTCCGTGGGAAGATCCTCTCCGAGCTTTCCGGCTGAATGGGCGGCATCTGCGCCCCAGTAAGCGGGAACGGCAGGCCCCCGTTATCACGGGCCGCGCATTGTTGGATGCGCACTGAGGGGCCGGGCTTTGCACCGGCAATAAGAGTGGTACCGCAGAGGATCTACGCCTTTGTCTCTTACAAACCGTAAGGGACAAAGGCGTTTTTGTTTGCGGGAAAGCCATTTTCCGGATGTTTCATTGCCTTTGCATCCGCAAAAATCAGGACCTGGAAAAGGAGAGTTTAACATGAAAACACTGGAAAAAGTAAGCGACTTTGTAGGCAAGTATATGGCTGGCATCGTCATTGTGGTGGCAGCGCTGGCCCTGTTCTTCCCCGGCACATTCAGCGTGGTAAAGACCGCATGGGTCAACACCCTGCTGGGCATCGTTATGTTCGGCATGGGTCTTACCCTGAAGCCGGAGGATTTCAAGGTGGTGTTCAGCCGCCCGAAGGACGTGATCATCGGCTGCATTGCACAGTTCACGCTGATGCCCTTCCTTGCATGGGCGCTGACGCAGGTGTTCCATCTGCCCACTGAGCTGGCCATTGGTGTCATCCTTGTGGGCACCTGCCCCGGCGGCACCTCCTCCAATGTGATGACCTATCTGTCCAAGGGCGACGTTGCACTGTCTGTTGGCATGACTGCTGTTTCCACCGTGCTGGCTCCGTTCCTCACCCCACTGCTCACTCTGCTGTATGCCGGTCAGCGCGTGGAGGTGAACCCCGTGAATATGTTCCTGTCCATCGTCAAGGTGGTGCTGGTTCCCATCGCACTGGGCTTTGTGGTCAACCACTTCTTCCATGCGTTCACCCAGAATGCCGTCCGTGTGCTGCCGCTGATCTCCACCACTGCCATCGTGCTCATCATCTGCGCCGTTGTGTCCGCAAACTCCGCTAAGATCATGACCAGCGGCCTGCTGATCCTGGCCGTGGTCATCCTGCACAACCTGCTGGGCTACCTCACCGGCTTTGGCGTGGGCAAGCTGCTGAAGCTGGATTCCACCAAGTGCCGTGCAATTTCCATCGAGGTCGGTATGCAGAACTCCGGTCTGGCCACTTCTCTGGCCGCTGCCCACTTTGCACAGTATCCGCTGGCAACCATCCCCGGTGCTGTGTTCTCTGTGTGGCATAACATTTCCGGTGCCCTCCTCGCCAACTTCTTTGCCCGCACCGCAGAGAAGAAGGACTGATGGTTCATAAGAACCTCGAACGCCCGGAGGCTTCCGTTATAACTTTCAATCTACTGAACTTATAATAGCAAAGGCAGGGTGTCACCGTGATGGTGATACCCTGCCTTTGCTTGTTTACCGTTCCGAGTAGTCCTTCCGCAGGAACTTGCCGGGGCGAGGCCCCTCCATCTTGCTGCGCAAGACCGTTCTGTTGCTTGAAATCCCCACTGGGGCGTTTGTTGCTTCACAAACGCGGTTTTGTTGGGGCGTGCCTGCCCCAAACCCTACTTCATAATATCGATCATGACCGATCAACGACTGATTTATAGTAATTGCCAAAGTCTGCAAGTGCATTGACGATTGGTAACATTTCCGTTCCGAGATCGGTCAACCCATATTCTACTTTGGGAGGATTCTCGTGATAATCACGGCGGTAGGCAAGCCCATCATCAATCATCTGTCTTAAGCTCTCGGTCAAAACTTTCTGCGAGATCCCGTCGATGCTTCTTTGCAACTCGTTGAATCTCCATGGACGCTCTTTCAGATTGCGCAGAAGCAAGAGTTTCCATTTTCCGCCAATCAGGGATACTGCTGTTGCAACCGGACATTCAGGCAGTTCTTCTTTTGTACGCATATCAGTCACCTCTGTATATAGTATATCACATTCATTTTTGAGTGTACAGTTACAAAAAAGTGCGTACTTGTTTTTGAATGTGCGAGCTTCTATACTTAGCTCAGGCAATGAAAGATTGCGAATCAAAATGGAGGTGCTTACAATGGCAAGCTACACAAAAATGACAGTTGGAAAGGAAAATCGGACGGAGCTTCATGAAAAGCTCGCCCTGACTGGTGCGGAGATCAGCTTGAATACGCTTCCTGCGGGAGCAAATGTTCCGTTTGTCCACTCCCACAAGGCAAATGAGGAAATCTACGGTGTTCTTTCCGGCAAAGGCAAGGTCGTTATCGATGGCGAAGAAATCAGCCTTGCAGCAGGCGACTGGCTGAAGATTTCTCCCGTGGCAAAACGTCAGTTCTTTGCTGCAAACAATTCTGAAATCACTTATATTTGTATTCAGGTCAAGGAGAATTCTCTCGAAGGCTATACTGCAACGGATGCTGTGATCTACTGATAAAACATATCAAAACAAAAGGCAGGATACCACCGTCATGGTGATACCCTGCCTTTGCTCATTTACCGTTCGGTTGCTGCGGTAAACTTCAATAAACAAAAACGTACCCGAACCCTTTTTCGTAAAGAATCAGGTTCGGGTACGAACTGTATGGTGGTGAATCGTCACATGGTTATAAGAACATTGATGCAAAGCTCCAGCGCTTTCCGCAAAGAGCCCTTTCCCCAATCTCTCTCATCATGAGCATAAACATTCGCAAGGGAATCGGCAGTGTAGAGAATCTGGCCAAAGACTGCACCACGCTTCTGGGCACAGGCGGCCAGTGCAGCACACTCCATTTCAACTGTGGCACAGCCCTCGGATTTGCGATATTCTACCATATCTCGTGTTTCTCGGAAAAAACCATCCGTTGTCCATGTGATACATTTTTGAAACGGAATATTCAACGCACAAAAAGTCTGCTCAATGGCTTTTATTGCGGAAGGCTCCAAATCAATAAACCGAGCGGCTGGAAGATAATGATACGAAGTGCCTTCATCGCGCATCGCCCTGATTGGAATCAAGAATTCGTTTTCGTCCAAATCGGTCAGCACTCCGCAGGAACCGGCTGAAATAATTTTTTTGCATCCGCAGGAGATCAAAAAATCCAGAAGCTGTGCAGCCGCAGCAGCTCCCAGCGGTGCCTGACACAGGCAAAATTCCAGCCCATTTTGCCGGACAATATAAACGGGATAACTTTTTGTAATGGTTTCAAAGTGTTCGGCAATGACTGCATCCATTTCAAATGCGTAATCATCAATCACATCACCCAGAAAACCAAACACACATTTTTCCGGAAGGACGAGCTGCTCTGCGCCATGATTGGGCCTGATGACCTCAATCGAATCAAAATCGTATTCAAGAATGGGAAGATCATGTTTTTGTATCATGGAGAATTTCCTCTTCCTGCAAATTGCTGCACAAAATAAAAATACCCGAACCCTTTTCACAAAGAATCGGGTTCGGGTACGAACTGTTTGGTGGACGGTACAGGACTCGAACCTGTGACCTCCTGCACGTCAAGCAGATGCTCTACCAGCTGAGCTAACCGTCCAGATGTCGTATCGACTTGAGTATGATACCACATTTTTCGCGCAATTGCAAGGGCTTTTTTGAAAAAAGTCTGCCTTTTCCGTTTTTTGCCCCGGAGGATTGGCGCAAAGGCCCCTTTGCGAGGGCTGGCAGGGGAGAGGTGCTCAGAGCGCCCGGCGGATGATGTCGTAGAGGATGGGCTTCATGTTGTCGATGTTGTCGGGTTTGCCCTCCAATACAGAGGTGTAGCACACCGATATGCACATACTGCCCAGGGCGGTGATGCGCTGGTAGATCTCCCGCTCGGTGCGGCCCGCCATCTCGGGGCTGCACATCACGGTCTGGAGGACCTTGCGCATCAGCGGTTCGGCCTCCCCGCTGGCTTCGATCTGATCCAGCCCGGGCCAGACAAAGCTGCGCTCCAGGAAGCGGAGCATCAGGGTGTCCGCGCGCAGGGCTTCGATGATATGGTCAATGACAAAGATCATCTGGTCGGGGAAGCTGGTAAGCTCGGCGGCGTGCTGTTCGGCGGCGGCACAGGCGTCGTCCAGCAGCTGGTAGCTCACCCGGGCCAGCAGGGCCTGCGTGACCGAACCCTTATCGGCAAAATAGAGGTAGAACGTGCCCTTGCCCACCTTGGCACGGGAGGTGATATCCTCCACGCTGGTCTTGGAGGTGCCCCGCTCCAGAAACAGCTCGTAAGCTGCGTCCAGAAGCGCACGGCGCTTTTCCTGTTTCTTTCCTTCCACGGTGCTCATAGCTTGCTGCATCCTCTTTTCTGACGTTGTTTTGTCGTGTAAACAATATTTTAGCAGGGAGAAGGGAAGAGCGCAAGAGCAAAAGCCCCCGGACAAGCTATACAATTTTTGCTTTGTGATAAGAAAACTGACTTTTGGTCATTTTCTATCTTGACACCTTGCGTCGATTGGTTATAATAGTGCTTGCTCGGAAATGACCGCGGGTCATTTTTAGGGCAGATCCAATCAACTTTCGTATGGAGGGTTCCCATGAAAAAGATCGCACAGAGCATCGTGCGTCTGCGCAAGCTGATCTTAACAGTAGCGGTCCTGCTGTTGATCCCTTCCGCAATCGGCGCGGTTGCTACCCGCATCAACTATGATGTCCTGACCTATCTGCCGCAGGAGCTTGACTCCATGATCGGCGAGGTAGCGCTTGAGGACGACTTCCATCTGGCCTCCACCGGCATGATCACGGTGGAAGGCCTGCCTACCAATGAACTGATCGCCATGAAGAAGGACATTGATGCGGTGCCCGGTGTCACACAGACCTTCTGGCTCAGCGATGTCATCGACCCCAGCATCCCCACCGAGATGCTGCCCGCGGATGTCCAGCAGTTCATGTTCGGCAAAAACGATTCCACCATGCTCATCGTCCGGTTTGATGCGCCCAGCGCCAGCGATGAGACGATGAACGCCGTCAAGCAGATCAAACAGGTGCTGCGGCACGACTGCTACTTTGGCGGCATGAGCGTTATTCTGCAGGATACCAAGGCGCTGATCAATCAAGAGATGCCGCTGTACATCCTGTGCGCTGTGGGTGCCAGTATGCTGGTGCTGTTCCTCTCGCTGGAGAGCACCATTACGCCCGTGCTGTTCATGCTGGGCCTGCTGTTCCCCATTGCGTACAACTTTGGCACCAACATCTTCCTGGGTCAGATCAGCTACATCACCCAGGCGCTTTCCACGGTGCTGCAGCTGGGTGTGACGATGGACTTCTCCATCTTCCTGCTCCACCGTTATCAGGAGGAAAAGGAACTCCGCTCCTCCAACGAGGAAGCCATGGTGACCGCCATCTGCAAGACCATGACCTCCATCACCGCTTCCTCCCTGACCACCATTGCGGGCTTCCTGGCACTGTGCGCCATGCGCCTGACGCTGGGCCGCGATATCGGTGTTGTTATGGCAAAGGGTGTGGCGCTGGGTGTTATCTGCACCATCGTCGTCCTGCCTGCTTTGATCCTGACCTTTGATCAGCAGGTCGAAAAGTACAAGCACCGCACCATCGTGCCCAAGCTGACCAAGCTCAGCTACTTTGTTTCCAAGCACGCAATGCCCATCGTGGTCGTCTTTCTTGTGCTGCTGGTGCCCTTTGTGGTGGCCCAGCAAAAGACTGAGGTCTACTACACCCTGTTCGACTCGCTGCCCCAGGATCTGACCGGTATCGTTGGCACCAACAAGCTGGGTGAGGACTTTGGCATGACCACCTCCCACTTTATTCTGGTGGATGAGGACCTGACCGCAACGCAGGTGTCTGACCTCTGCGATGAGCTCAAGGATGTGGACGGCATCACCCAGGTGGTGAGCCTGGATTCCATCACCGGCCCGGGCTTTCAGACCGAACTGCTGCCCGACAGCGTGACCGAGATCCTGCAGTCCGGCGGCTACAAGCTCATTCTGGCCAACAGCTCCTATAAGACCGGCACCGATGCCATCAATAACCAACTGACCGAGATGAACGACCTTATCAAGGCGGTTGACCCCAACGGTGTCATCACCGGCGAGGGTGCCATGACCAAGGATCTGATCGAGGTCGCGGACGTGGATTTCAAGAACGTCAACGTCTGGTCGATCATGGCAGTCGCTGCCATCATCCTGATCTCCTTCCGGAGCCTGTCCATCCCTGTGCTGCTGGTTGCCAGCATCGAGGCCGCCATCTCCATCAATATGGGCATCCCGTACTTCACCGGTACCCAGCTGCCCTTCATCGCCAGCATCGTCATCGGTACCATCCAGCTGGGCGCGACTGTGGACTACTCCATCCTGATGACCACCCGTTATCACGAGGAGCGCAGCTATGGCCGCACCCCGCAGGAAGCTGCCCAGCAGTCGCTGGAGCACTGCAGCCAGTCCATCCTGACCAGCGGCCTGACCTTCTTTGCCGCAACCGTCGGCGTGGCCGCCATCAGTAAGATGGAGCTGCTGCAGAGCATCTGCCGGCTCATCTCCCGCGGCGCACTGATCAGTATGGCTGTCATTCTGGTCGTTCTGCCCGCTGCCCTGATGCTGCTGGACTGGGTCATCCGCCACACCACCATGCACTGGCTGGTCCCTGAATCTTCCAACGCCAAGAAGTCTGATAAGGAGTAATTACCATGAAAAAATCGCTTCGTTTCGCCAGTGCGGCGCTGGCGCTGACTCTCGCCGCAGGCATGACCCTGCCCGCCTTTGCAGCCGCCAAGGCCGATTATTCCAAGGATGAGACGGTCTACGCCGTGATGAACGCCGACGGCTCCATCAAGTCCACCACCGTCAGCGAGCACCTGTACAGTGCTTCCGGCCTGTCCAATGTCACCGATGAGAGCACCCTGACCGATATCCAGAACACCGAGAGCGATGCCGCGTTCACCCAGGACGGCGAAAAGCTGGTCTGGAACACCGACGACACCGACGTGTACTATAAGGGCAATACCGACAAGGCCCTGCCCATCACCGCAAATGTCACCTATGCGCTGGACGGCGTGACCGACAGCCTTGAGAACCTGATCGGCAAGAGCGGCCACCTGACCGTGACCGTTGACCTGACCAACAACGAGACCGGCACAGTGACCGTCAACGGCAAGGAGCGCACCGTTGTCACCCCGCTCATCACTGCTGTGGGCGTGATCTTTGGTCAGGATGCCACCAACCTGAGCGCCGAGCACGGAATGCTGGAATCTGCCGCCAAGAGCAGCGTGGCCGCTTTCGTCTGCCTGCCCGGCGTGAAGGACTCTCTGGACGGTCTGCTGCCCGATGACCTGTCCACTGTGGAGGATTATCTGCAGGACAGCGTCACCGTGGAAGCCGATGTCGAGAACCTGACCGCACCGCAGGTCATGCTGGCCTGTGCCACCAACGCCGATGCGCTGGGCACCAATGCCTTTGACCTGAGCAGCCTCAACGAGCTGACCGATGGCATCGGCCAGCTGAACGATGCCATGAACCAGCTGATGGATGGTGCCGCCCAACTGGTGGACGGTGCTTCTCAGCTGGCCAACGGTACCCTGGCCCTGCTGGACGGCGCTTCTCAGCTGAACAGCGGTGCTTCTGCCCTGGACGATGGTCTGGGCCAGCTGACCAACGGCCTGGACACCCTGAGCTCCAATAACGCCGCCCTGCAGGCCGGTGCCCAGCAGGTGGCCGATGGCGTTCTGGCCTCCGCCAACAGCACCCTGATGGAGGGCGGCCTGATCGACACCCCCATGACCTGGGACAACTACGCTTCCGTCATTGACGAAGTGCTGACCATGAACGAAAAGACACTGGCCGCTGCCCGCAAGAAGATGGTGCGCACCGTCTGGGAGCAGGAGCCCAGTTTCAAGGACAGCCAGCTGGACATTGCCCTGTATCTCTCCGCAACCAAGACCAACCACGACCTGGAAGCTGCTCTGCGGCTGATGCAGAGCTACGACCCCTCCATGTTCAGCGCCATGCTTGATCTGAGCACTGCCAGCGCCAAGCAGACCGTGCATGACGAGCTGAAGTATCAGGCTGAGAACAGCCAGGATATCGCAGATGTCCGTGCCCTGAAGAACAGCCTGGCGCAGATCCAGTATTTCGTGTCCAGTGTCAACCAGTACACCAACGGTGTTGCCACCGCCGCTGACGGTGCCCACTCCGCAAAGGACGGTGCCGCCCAGCTGGCCGATGGCACCAAGACCCTGTATGACGGCGTGACCACCCTGAATGATGGCGCAGGCCAGCTCAGCGATGGCACGGTCCGGCTGAACGATGGCCTGAACCAGTTCAATGAGGAGGGCATCTCCAAGCTGACCGGCGCTCTGGACGAGGAGCAGATCCATGGCCTGAAGACCGTGCTGGACGAGATGACCAGCCGTCTGGAGGACTACACCAGCTTTGCCGGTAAGTCCGAGGATGCTTCCGGCAGCGTGAAGTTCGTCTATAAGACCGGTGAGACGGTCGCCGCTGCGGATGTTACCGCCGAGACCACCGCCGATGTGCAGGAAGGCAACTTCTTCACCCGCCTGTGGCAGCGGATCGTGAACCTGTTCAAGTTCTGAAAAAACGGCGTGCCTGCTTGACAAGCCGCCGGAGATTGACTATACTACAAATAGATTCGTCAAGAAAAATGACCGCTCAGGCACTGAAACGTTGAGGCGGTCATTTTTTATGCCAATTTTAAGGAGACCACAGCATGGCAGAGAGGGAATTGTATCCGGACGGGGAACAGCGCCGCCGCATCATGGATTTTATTATGGCGGCCGGTCAGACCCTTTTGGAGAACGGGGCAGAGGTGTTCCGGGTGGAGCAGACCATGGAGATCATGGCGGCCAGCTTCCACCTGCGGGAGTTCCATGTCTATGTGCTGACCAACGGCATTTTTGCCAGCGCAGGCACGGCGGAGATGAGCGAGGTGCGCAACGTGCCCACCCGTACCACCCACCTGGGGCGGGTGGCGGCGGTGAATCAGCTTTCCCGCCAGATCGCGTCCGGGGAAGTGGACACCATCGATGTGGCCGAGACCCGGCTGGCTCAGGCCAGGTGCATCCCTTTTCCGAAGGACTGGGTGCAGATTGCGGCGGGCATGGGCGGCGCGTTCTGCTTTGCGCTGATTTTTGGCGGCGACCTGAAAGCAGGGCTTGCCGCCGCTGCGGCCGGTGTTGCGGCCAACGCCTACCTGCTGTTCTGCGGGCGGCACGGCGTGGGGGGCGGGTTCCGAACCATCTCCACCGCCGCCCTCATCACCCTATGCTGTATTCTGGGCTGCAGTCTGCTGGGCACTGAAGCCAGTCACGCCATCATCGGTACCCTGATGATCCTGACCCCTGGCATCGCCTTTACCATGGGCATCCGGGACTTTGTGCAGGGCGATTACCTGTCCGGCACCATCCGGATGATCGACGCGCTGCTCATTGCGGCCAGCATCGCCATCGGCACCGGCCTTGTGCTGAGTCTCTATGCCTTTTTGAAGGGGGTGGCCGTGGTATGACAGAGCTTCTTTTCACCGGGGAGCAGCTAGGCCGTCTGGCCCTGCAGTTCCTGCTGGCCGGGGCGGGCACCCTGAGCTTTGCCATCCTCTTTGCCTGCCCCAAACGCACCCTGCCCTATTGCGGGCTGGTGGGCGCAGTGGGCTGGCTGGTATACGAGATCGCGGAGCTGTTCGGGATGGAAGCCTTTGCAGCCTCGCTGCTAGCGGTCATTCCGCTGACGCTGCTGGCCCGCATCCTTGCGATGACCCTCAGAGCACCGGTGACGGTATTCCTGCTCACCGGCATCTTTCCGCTGGTGCCCGGTGCGGGCATCTATTACAGCGCCTACTACTTCATTCAGGGCGACAACGCGCTGGCGCTGGCAAACGGCATCTCCACCTTCAAGATCGCCGTGGCGCTGGCCGTGGGCATTGCCCTGGTGCTGGGCATCCCCCTGCCACAGAAACGCCGATAAAACAAAAACGAGACCGCCCGGTGGGCGGTCTCGTTGGTTATGCGGGAGAATCAGGTGGTGGGAACCATCCGCAGCAGCTGGGCCCCGGTGGTGACATCCAGACGGAAATATGCTTTGTTCAGCTCGGTGTTGTAGGAAACACTGACCGGTGTTTCGGTACCGTCGGCATTGATCTGCATCAGGCTGTAGCCGGAAATGGTATTGGCGGGTACCTCGATGCTGGCAATGACTGGCTGGGCCATCACACGGGCGGGGGTGACCTCCTCGCTCTTTACGGTGCCGCACTTTTCGCAGATGACCCGTTCAATAACAGTGGGATAGTAGAATGCTGCTGTCATTACCTGCTCACCGTTTTTCAGAGTCCCGGTGTGAACAGTCAGGTTGGAAAAGTTGGAGAAGACACCGTTTACCTTGGTCAGCTGGGTGTTATTTTTTACCTTGCCGCATTCGGGGCAAAGTGTAAGGGTCTCGGTGGTGCCATCGGGGAGCTTATGCTGGAAGGTGGTCTCCACACACTCAGTCTTATACTCTGTCGTGGTCTTCCAGGTGTGTTCCTTGCACTCGGTTTTGCCCGGGGTCTCTTCGGCCATGCTGACCACAGAACTGCCTGCCAGCACACAGACGGACAGACCAAAGGAGGCCAGGGCTTTCAGTATACGATTTTTCATAGCAGGATCCTTTCTCCCCGCATCCCGGCGGGGCAGCACGATTTGAGCTTGGCTGCTTTTACCATGCTTCCAGCCTGATTATACCAATTAGAAGGAAAAGGTGTCAATGTCCGGGATTAAGTTCCGTGGGAAGATTCACTAGCAGAATACAACGGAATGACAGAAACACAGGAGCGAAATGTATATATACATTGAGAATGGGCCGCTGTATGTATAAATGTTTTCAAAAGGGTTTCATTTGTTCCGATTTTTTGCACAACACTTGACTTTTTTATTTGTACAACATATACTAATCCTGTTCCTTGATGACACGATGAAGCGCATCGTGCCGGGAAAGTGAAAAATTATACAATCAACAGAGGAGTGTTTGAATATGAAAAAGATCAATCGCCGCAGCTTTCTGGCTGCCGCTGGTCTGACCGCTGCCGCTCTGGCTCTGACTGCCTGCGGCGGTTCCGCCTCCAGCACCGCTTCTTCCACTGCAAGCAGTGCAGCTTCTTCCGAGGCTGCTTCCACCAGCGCTGCCGCTGAGCTGACCACCGTTGAGGCTGGCAAGCTGACCATGGCCACCAACGCTGCCTTCCCTCCGTACGAGATGACCACCGATGCCGGTGAGTTTGAGGGCATCGACATCGACACCGCCAAGGCCATTGCTGAGAAGCTGGGCCTGGAGCTGCAGATCGATGATATGGACTTCGATGCAGCACTGCTGAGCGTGCAGCAGGGCAAGGCCGATATCGTCATGGCTGGCGTTACCGTGACCGACGAGCGCAAGGCTGTGATGGACTTCTCCGACAGCTATGCTACCGGCATCCAGTCCATCATCGTTCCCGAGGGCTCTGATATCACCTCTCCCGATGATCTGGCAGGCAAGAAGATCGGCACCCAGCGCGGCACCACCGGCTACATCTACTGCTCTGATGACTTCGGCGATGACGCTGTGGTCGCATACGACGACGGCCTGACCGCTGTGCAGGCTCTGAACAATGGCCAGGTCGATGCAGTTGTCATCGACAATGCCCCTGCAAAGGAGTTCGTTGCCGCCAACCCCGGTCTGGTCATTCTGGACACCAGCTACGCCGAGGAGGATTACGCCATCGGTCTGGCAAAGGGTTCCGCTCTGGAGGATGCTGTCAATGCCGCTCTGGAAGAGCTGAAGGCTGACGGCACCCTGCAGTCCATCGTGGACAAGTACATCAACGCTGAATAATTCAGCTGTACCTTGTATCACGGGGAGGCAGCCCCATCTGGGGCACCTCCCCTTTTTTGGAAAGAACAGGTTACAAAATTCTAACAATTTTAGAAAGCGAGGATGCGAATGGCCGCACAATACGAACTGCTGAAAGAGCTGCTCAACAGTGGCACGAAGCTGGACTTCGGGCAGGAAATGTTCTTCAAATTCTATCAGGCGTTCATCCTGAACGACCGCTGGGTGCAGTACATCCAGGGCGTGGGCACTACGCTGCTGGTCACCGCCATTGCGCTGGCACTGGGCGTGGTGCTGGGCAGTGTGGTGGCACTGGTGCGTGTTGCGCACGACCAGCAGCGTCCCGGCCGCAGGAACCCGGTGCTGGGCTTCTTCAATGCCGTCTGTCAGGTGTACACCACCATCATCCGCGGCACCCCCATGATGGTCCAGCTGCTCATTATGAGCATGGTCATCTTTTCCAACAGCCGCAACTTTACCATGGTCGGTGCGCTGGCACTGGGCATCAACTCGGGCGCTTACGTCTCGGAGATCATCCGCGGCGGCCTGATGGCGGTGGACCCCGGCCAGATGGAAGCCGGCCGCAGCCTGGGCCTGAACTACATGACCACTATGGTGGTCATTGTCATTCCGCAGGCCATCCGCGCGGTGCTGCCTGCACTGGGCAACGAGTTCATCGTCCTGCTCAAGGATACCTCGCTCATCACCGTTATCGGCGGCAAGGAGCTGCTGTATGCGGCGCAGGGCATTATGAACCGTACCTACGAGGCCATGTTCCCCCTGTTGGGCGTTGCAGTGGTCTATCTGGTCTTAGTCATGCTCTTTACATGGCTGCTGTCGAAGTTTGAGAGGAGGATGGCGCAAGGTGACCGCTAATCATGCTGAAAAGATCCTGGAAGTCCGTGGTCTGACCAAGACCTACGGCGGTGAGGCCAAAAAGGGCGCAAAGCAGCCCACCCCCACCCTGGATGTCCTGAAGGGCATCGACATCGACATCTACCGCGGCGATGTGGTCTGCCTGATCGGCCCCTCCGGCTGCGGCAAGTCTACCTTCCTGCGCTGCCTGAACCGGCTGGAGATCCCCACCGGCGGCTCCATCAAGTTTGAGGGCATCGAGGTGGATGATGCCCACATCGATGCCGTGCGCCAGAAGATGGGCATGGTGTTCCAGCACTTCAACCTCTTCCCCCACCTGACCGTCAAGCAGAACCTCTGCCTGGCCCCGGAGCTGCTCAAGCTCAAGAGCAAGGAGGAGGCTTCCAAGCGTGCCGAGGAGCTGCTGGCCCGTGTCGGCCTGTCCGATAAAGCCAATGTGTTCCCCAAGAGCCTTTCCGGCGGCCAGCAGCAGCGCATTGCCATTGCCCGCGCTCTGGCCATGGACCCGGATGTCATCCTGTTCGACGAGCCCACCTCCGCCCTTGACCCTGAGATGGTCGGCGAGGTGCTGGAGCTGATGAAGGAGCTGGCCCACACCGGCATCACCATGCTGGTGGTCACCCACGAGATGGGCTTTGCCCGCGAGGTGTCCAACCGCGTCATCTTCATCGATGAAGGCAGGATCCAGGAAGATGAGCCCCCGCAGGAGCTCTTCTCGAACCCCAAGCATCCTCGTCTGAAGGCTTTCCTTTCCAAGATGCTGTAATTGAAGCTGAAAAAACTGTATTGAAAAGACCGCCAGAGCAAGCGTTTCTACTTGCTTTGGCGGTCTTTTTGCTGTGAGGGGGGTTATCCAAGAATGACAGAGACCTCTACACTTTCACCGGCCTTTGCCAGCGGCAGGAGGGTGCCCGCAATAGGAGCGCCGTTCACGGTGACGCTCTGCACGCCCTTCTGCACGGCATGGGGGTTCTCCACCCGGATGTGGTAGACGGCACCCCGGTAACGGCGGGTGACGGTGTAGCCTGCCAGCGTGTGGGGGATGCAGGGGTCAACACGCAGGCCGTCCAGAGTGGGCTGGATGCCCAGAATGTACTGGCTTACGTTCACAAAGGTCCATGCCGCCGTGCCGGTCAGCCAGCTGTTCTTGGCCTCGCCGAAGGTGGGGGCATCGCGGCCTGCCACCATCTGGCTGTAAACGTAGGGCTCGGTGCGGTGGATCTCGCTGATGTCCTCGATATAGGCCGGGCAGGTCTTTTTGTAGACAGCGAAGGCCCGGTCACCGTGGCCCAGCACGGTCTCGGCACAGCTGATCCATGGGTTGTTGTGGCAGAAGATACCGGCGTTCTCCTTGTAGCCCGGGGGATAGCTGGAGATCTCGCCCAGATTGAGCCGGTAGGTGGTGTAGGCGGGCTGGAGCAGTACCACGCCGTACGGGGTGTCCAGCCGCTCCTCCACGCTCTTCAGTGCGGCTTCGGCCTGACCGGTCTCCCGGCCGATCCCGGCCATCACGCACATGCCCTGGGGTTCGATGAAGATCTGCCCCTCGTCGCATTCCCTGCTGCCTACGGGGGCACCAAAGGCATCGTAGGCACGGCGGAACCATGCGCCGTCCCAGCCGGCGGTCAGGGTGGCCTGTTCTACTGCGTCAATGGCGGTGCGGGTGCTGGCAGCCTCCTCGGTGAGGTGCAGGTGGTCACAGAGTTCGGCGTACTCGCGGCCGTATTTCACGAACATGCCTGCAATGAACACGCTTTCAGCCACGGGGCCCTCGCTGGGGCCGGTAATCTGGAAGCTCTCGCCCGGGTGCTCCGAGAAGCAGTTCAGGTTCAGGCAGTCGTTCCAGTCGGCCCGGCCGATCAGCGGCAGGCCGTGGGGGCCCAGATGGGTATGGGTGTAGCGGAAGCTCCGGCGCAGATGCTCCATCAGGGGCTGTGCTCTGGTCACGTCGTTGTCAAAGGCAACCGGCTCGTCCAGGATCGACCAGTCACCGGTCTCCCGCAGATAGGCGGCGGTGCACGCAATGAGCCAGAGCGGGTCATCGTTGAAGCCGCTGCCCACGTCGCTGTTGCCCTTTTTGGTCAGGGGCTGGTACTGGTGGTAGGCACTGCCGTCCTCAAACTGGGTGGCAGCAATGTCCAGAATGCGCTCCCGTGCGCGGGAGGGGATCATATGAACGAAGCCCAGCAGATCCTGACAGGAATCCCGGAACCCCATGCCGCGGCCGATGCCGCTCTCGTAATAGCTGGCACTGCGGCTTATGTTGAAGGTGACCATGCACTGATACTGGTTCCAAAGGCTCACCATCCGGTCCAGCTTTTCCTCGCCGGAGGTCAGCTGCCAGCCCGAGAGCAGCTCCTGCCAGTAGTCGGCCAGTGCCCTGCGGGCGGCATCCACCTGTGCGTCGGTGGCATAGCGGGCCATCATGGCCTCGGCCCGGGCTTTGTTGATGATGCCGGGAGCGCTGAATTTTTCCCCGACCGGGTTTTCAATGTAGCCCAGCCCGAAGATGATGCTCTTTTTCTCGCCCGGTGCCAGCGTGAGATGGAAATGGTGGGCACCCACCGGAGCCCAGCCGTGGGCAATGCTGTTCGAGCAGTGACCGGCTTTGACCGCTTCCGGTGCGGCGGGGCCGCCGTATACGCCGCAGAAGGCATCCCGGCTGGTGTCGAAGCTGGTAACGGGGGCGTTGGCCCAGAACACGGCGTAGTGATCCCGGCGCTCCCGGTACTCTGTCTTATGATAGATGGCACTTTCCACCACTTCCACCTCGCCGGTGGAAAAGTTGCGCTGGAAATTGGAGCTGTCGTCCATGGCATCCCACAGGCAGAACTCCACATAGCTGAACACGTCCAGCGTGCGGGGGGCAGCGGTCTTGTTTTCCAGCGTCAGCCGGTCGATCTCACAGGCATCGCCCCGGGGCACGAACAACTCCTGAGCGGCCGCAATGCCGTTTTTTTCGCCCTGCAGGATCGTGTAGCCTAGACCGTGGCGGCAGGTGTAACTGTCCAGTTCCGTCTTGGCGGGCTGCCAGCCCGGGTTCCAGATGGTGCCGCCATCGTTGATGTAGATGCGGTGGCCGTCCATGTCCAGCGGGGAATTGTTGTAGCGGTAGCGGGTCAGCCGCCGCAGCCGGGCATCCCGGTAAAAGCTGTAACCGCCGCCGGTGTTGGACACCAGACTGAAAAAGTCCTCGCTGCCCAGATAGTTGATCCAGGGCAGGGGAGTGCGGGGCGTGTCGATCACATATTCCCGGCGCGCATCATCAAAATGTCCGAATCTCATAGCCTTGTTCCTCCTTATAGGGTAAACCGGAAATGCTGAAATCATTTGATGGCGAAAACGATTTAGAATTTGCGGCCCAAGGGTGGGAAAGGCACTTGTCACCCTAAGAATAGTCTATCCTGCGTGAAAAATCAAGAGCGGACCTGAAATATACAACAAGGGTGCAGCGGGCTGGTTCAGGGGTGAAAACCGGTATGGGTACGAAAAAATTATCGAACGGTAACGAAATGTAACGAAAACGATACAGACTGCATAATTCTGAGGAAATGAAATCTCGCAACCTGCTGAAATGCAGACTTTTGAGATAAAACTTTTCTTCTTCTGCTTGATTTTTAGTACAAAGTGCGCTATATTGAAATTGCGAAAACGATTTAGGATTCGCTCGGGAGCCCTGAGCGGGTCCCTGTGAGGGAGGGCGGCGAAATGTCATCCTTAAAAGATCTGGCGCGTGAATGCGGTGTCTCGGTGGCAACGGTGAGCAAAGCGCTTAATGGCCAGTCGGACATCTCTGCTGCGACTCGCGACCGTGTTCGCGAGGCGGCCCGCCGGATGGGCTATGTGCCCAATATGGCGGCCCGCGCGATGAAGACCAACCGTACCTACAACCTTGGCGTTCTGTTTGTGGACGAGCGGCAGAGCGGCCTGGCCCACGAGTACTTTTCGGCGGTGCTGGACAGCTTCAAAGTGCAGGTGGAAAAGCTGGGCTATGATATTACCTTTGTCAACCGGAACCTCGGCGGCAGAACAATGACCTATCTGGAGCACTGCCACTACCGGGGCGTGGATGGAGCGGTGATCGCCTGCGTGGATTTCAACGATCCGCAGGTGGTGGAGCTGGTCAACAGTGATGTGCCGGTGGTGACCATCGACCATGTGTTCAACAACCGGATGGCGGTCCTTTCCGATAATGTCAACGGGCTTTCGGCGCTGGTGCGGTACGCCTACGCCAACGGCCACCGCCGCATCGCCTTTATCCATGGCGAGCGCACGGCGGTGACGGAGAACCGGCTGGCGGGCTTCTACAAGAGCTGCGCGGAGCTGGGGCTGCAGGTCCCCGAAGAATATGTGCGCTGCGGTGTGTATCACGATCCCGACCGCTGTGCCGAGGAGACCCGGGCCCTGCTGGCACTGCCCCAGCGGCCCACCTGCATCCTCTTCCCCGATGATTTCTCGGCCATGGGCGGCTGCATCGCTCTGCAGGATGCGGGCCTGAGCATCCCGGAGGATATTTCCGTGATGGGATATGACGGCATTTACCTCTCCCGCGTGATGAAACCCCAGCTGGTGACCTGGCAGCAGAACACCAAAATGTTGGGCCGGATGGCAGCAGATAAGCTGGTGCAGATGATCGAGCATCCCCGCGTGACGCTGGCCGAGCAGATCCCGGTGACAGGAAAACTGCTGGAGGGCGGCTCGGTGCGCAGCATCGAATGAATGGGTTGGATTTGGTTCCGGGCGAACCGGAGCCTTGAATTTGAAACGCTTTTTCACGAAAACCATTGAAGGAGGTTTTTCATTATGAGAAAGATTTCGCGTCGTAATTTCCTGCTGGCTTCCGGTGCAGTTACCATCAGTGCAGCGCTGAGCGCATGCGGCGGCTCCTCTTCTTCTACCGGCGCGGCATCCTCTGCCGCAGCTTCTTCCGCCGCTTCCGCTGCTCCGGCAGCTCAGGGCAAGGTGCTGAATATCTGGTGCTGGAACGACGAGTTCCAGGGCCGCTTCAATAACTATTACCCCGAGGTCGCCTCCATCGCTGAGGATAAATCCACCACCACCCTGAAAGATGGCACCGTTGTCAAGTGGACCATCAACGCCAACGAGAACAACAACTACCAGAATAAGCTGGATGAGGCCCTGCTGAATCAGGACTCCGCCGCCGATGATGACAAGGTAGATATCTTCCTGATCGAGGCCGACTACGCACTGAAGTATGTGGATTCCGATTACGCGCTGGATGTCAAGGCAGACATCGGCCTGACCGATGCCGATCTGGCTGGTCAGTACCAGTACACCAAGGACATTGTCAGCGTGGACGGCAGCCAGCGCGGCACCACCTGGCAGGCGACCCCCGGTCTGTTCGCATACCGCCGCAGCATTGCCAAGGAAGTGCTGGGCACCGATGATCCCACCGAGGTGCAGAGCCATCTGTCCGATTGGGATAAGTTCAACGAGGTGGCTGCACAGGCCTATGCCAAGGGCTACAAGATGCTGTCCGGCTTCGATGATGCTTACCGCACCTTCTCCAACAACGTGGACGCTCCCTGGGTGGACGGCACGACCGTCAAGGTAGACCCCAACATTATGAAGTGGGTCGATCAGACCAAGGAGTACACCGATAAGGGCTACAACAACAAGTCCAGCCTGTGGGACAGCCAGTGGGCAGCCGATCAGGGCCCGAGCGGCAAGGTGTTTGGCTTCTTCTATTCCACCTGGGGCATCAATTTCACCCTGCTGGGCAACTCTCTGGAGACTCCTGTGGCCGAGGGCGGCAAGGAAGAAGTAGGCAACGGCATCTACGGCGATTACGCAGTCTGCGAAGGTCCTCAGCCCTATTACTGGGGCGGCACCTGGATCTGCGCGGCAGCCGGTACCGATAATACCGATATCATCCGCGACGTGATGCAGAAACTGACCTGCGACGAAGCCATTATGAAGCAGATCACCCTGGATACGCAGGATTACACCAACAACGAGAAGGCCATGGAAGAGATCGCAAACAGCGATTATGCCTCCGACTTCCTGGGCGGCCAGAACCATATCGCCCTGTTTGCAGAAGCTGCAAAGAAGATCGATATGTCCAACGCAGGCCCGTACGATCAGGGCCTGAACGAGAGCTTCCAGAATGCCTTCAAGGATTACTTTACCGGCACGGTGGACGAGGATACCGCAAAGGCAAACTTCGAGACCGCCATCAAGGAAAAGTACCCCGAGCTGACCGATGTGGTCTGGCCCGCATAAGCGCAGCCGGAACCTGAAAACCTTTTGAACCGAATCTGAATGGGGCGGGCCGGACGCTGATCCCGCCCGCCCTATTTTGCTTTGGGCAGTGTACGTCAGGAGGGCAGTTACTATGGGAGCAAAACCAAAGAAGAACGGCTCGATCAGCTATGCAAAGTGGGGCTATATCTTCATTGCACCGTTCTTCCTCATCTTTGCGGTGTTCCAGCTCATCCCACTGGGGTCTACGATCTATTACAGCTTTTTTGAATATTACCGCAGCGGCCTGAAGATCATCGGCCCCACCTTTGTGGGCCTGAAGAACTACATCACCCTGTTTGCAACCGACCTGCCCAAATACTTTGGCAACACGCTGCTGCTCTGGATCATCGGCTTCATCCCGCAGATCGCCATCTCGCTGCTGCTGGCGGCCTGGTTCACCGACCTGCGCTTGAAGCTGAAGGGCCAGACCTTCTTCAAGACCGTCATCTACATGCCCAACCTCATCATGGCTTCGGCGTTCGCCATGCTGTTCTTTGCCCTGTTCTCGGATAACGGCCCCGTGAACGCTGCACTGGTGGGCATGGGCGTCCTCAAGGAGCCCTTCAGCTTCCTGAACAGTGTCTGGGGCAACCGCGGCCTTATCGGCCTGATGAACTTCCTGATGTGGTTCGGCAATACGACCATCATGCTGATGGCGGCCATTATGGGCGTGGACCCCACCCTGTATGAGGCAGCGGAGCTGGACGGCTGCACCCCGAACCAGATGTTCTGGAAGATCACCATCCCACTCATCCGGCCGATCCTGGTCTATGTGATGATCACTTCGATGATCGGCGGCCTGCAGATGTTCGATGTGCCGCAGATCCTGACCAACGGCAAGGGCGGCCCCGACCGCACCTCCACCACCATGATCATGTACCTGAACAACCACCTGTTCAGCAAGAACTATGGCATGGCCGGCGCGGTCTCGGTGGTGCTGTTCCTGGTGTGCGCAGTGCTCTGCGTGATCGTTTATATGGCTCTGACCAAGGAGGACGACGGCCTGAGCAAGGCCGAGCGCAAGGCCCGCAGGCAGGCGGCCAAACAGGTGAAGGGAGGAAAAGCATAATGTCACACGCAGTCAAGACAAGATCCGAAAAAGCGACCCTTGCGGCCCGCCGCACGGTGTGCTATGCGGCGCTGGTGCTGCTGAGCTTTTTATGCCTGTTCTTCTTCTATGTGCTGGTCATCAATTCCACCCGCACCCATTTTGAGATCCAGAAGGGCTTTTCCTTTCTGCCGGGCAGATCCCTGATGACCAACCTGAAAAACGTGCTGTCGGATGCCAACATCCCGGTGCTGACCGGTGTGCGGAACAGCCTGATCGTGTCCGGCTGCTCGGCTGCCCTCAGCGTCTATTTTTCGGCCCTGACAGCCTACGGCATCTACGCCTATAACTTCCGGTTCAAAAAGGCGGCGTTTGCCATCATCCTGCTCATTATGACCATGCCGACCCAGGTCTCGGCGCTGGGCTTCCTGCAGCTCATCACAAAGATGGGCCTGAAGAACAGCTTCATTCCCCTCATCATCCCCAGCATTGCGGCCCCGGCGGTGTTCTTCTTTATGAAGCAGTATCTGGATGCCAGCCTGCCCATGGAGATCGTGGAAGCCGCCCGCATTGATGGCGCAGGGGAGTTCTACACCTTCAACCATATCGTGCTTCCCATTATGAAGCCCGCTCTGGCGGTGCAGGCCATCTTCTCCTTTGTGTCCAGCTGGAACAACTACTTCATCCCCGCACTGGTGCTGGATACGGCAGACAAAAAGACCCTGCCCATCCTCATTGCACAGCTCCGCAGTGCCGACTTCCTCAAGTTCGATATGGGCAAGGTCTATATGCTGGTGGCCATTGCCATCCTGCCTGTGATCATTGTTTATCTGCTGCTGTCCAAATTCATCGTCCGTGGTGTTGCACTGGGTGGTGTCAAGGGCTGAGCATTCCGTTCTCTCCTTTGGAAAAAGCACCTGCGGCCTGCTGGCCGCGGGTGCTTTTCTATCCTCTCGTGCTCAGTCGGCTTTGGCAATGCGCTGTATCGCGGTGGAAGCAACATGCTTCTCCTTGATGGCGCGGAGCTGGGCCATGTGGTCGGTGTTTACGTGGGCCTGCTGCTGGGTTTCGGAGTCCCACTCCTCAACGATGAGCAGCTCGTCCGGGTCGGCGGCGCTCAGGTAATAATCATAGCGCTCAAAACCGTCCTCCCGCTGGACCTTTGCCAGAATGCCGGCAGCGGCGACCTCCTGCAGAAAAGCGTCCCGCTGGCCGGGGAGCATACGGTAGGTGACCAGAAGCATCATGTGTTCCATGGTGAAATCTCCCTTGTAATGTTCCAATGTGTGTTCTTTTAGACAAAAGCCGCCGGAAATTGCTTCCCGGCGGCTTTTGCTTATTAGGAGGATCAAAAGATGATCCCTGGAGAACTTAGTTCAGGATGGTCTGCTCGGTCTCGACATCAAAGAGGTGGACCTTGTGCGGATCAAATGCAACGCGGACGGTGTCTCCGTTGCGTGCCTTGGAGGTGGGAGCGACACGGGCGGTCATCTTGTTGCCCTTGTACTCCAGGTACAGGTAGATCTCAGCGCCCATCATTTCGGACACATCGACCTGAGCCTCCAGGTGGCAGTCGGGGTGCTTTGCCATAAACTCGGGTTCGTCGTCGATATCCTCAGGACGGATGCCCATCTTGACCTTCTTGCCAACGTAGGAATCCAGCTTGCCGTCAGCGGTCTTTTCCTTGGGCAGGGGGATGGTGTCGCCGCCCAGGTCAATGGCGTACTGATCGCCGTTCTTGGTCACGGTGCCGTCCAGGAAGTTCATCTGGGGGCTGCCGATGAAGCCGGCAACGAACATGTTGCAGGGCATATCGTACAGGTTCTGCGGGGTATCGACCTGCTGGATGACGCCGTCCTTCATAACAACGATGCGGTCGCCCATGGTCATAGCCTCGGTCTGGTCATGGGTAACGTAGATGAAGGTGGTAGCCAGCTTCTTGTGCAGCTTGATGATCTCGGTGCGCATGCTGGTACGCAGCTTTGCATCCAGGTTGGACAGGGGCTCGTCCAGCAGGAAGACTGCCGGGTTACGAACCATTGCACGGCCCAGAGCAACACGCTGACGCTGGCCGCCGGACAGAGCCTTGGGCTTGCGGTCCAGCAGGTGCTCGATCTCCAGGATCTTGGCAGCCTCGTGAACGCGGCGGTCGATCTCATCCTTCGGGGTCTTGCGCAGCTCCAGGCCGAAAGCGATGTTCTTGTAAACGGTCATGTGGGGGTACAGAGCGTAGCTCTGGAACACCATGGCGATATCACGATCCTTGGGAGGAACGTCGTTGATCAGGCGGCCGCCGATGTACATTTCGCCCTTGGAGATCTCCTCCAGACCGGCGATCATGCGCAGGGTGGTGGACTTGCCGCAGCCAGAGGGGCCGACGAAGATGATGAACTCCTTATCCTGGATCTCCAGGTTGAAGTCGGTAACAGAAGGAGCAGTAGCGCCCGGATAGATCTTGTAGATGTGCTGGCAGCTAATCGAAGCCATAGGTCATTGCCTCCATTAAAATTTTTCTATGTTACGGCACCTTGACGGTGCACGCTCTCGTTGGTATTATAATAACAGATAACTTTGTGATATAAAATAGCATTTTATTGATTTGAGGTGTCAGATATTGCTTTATGATTGGACAAGCACCGCAGCCCTTGGCGTGGTGCGGGATATCCAGCCCAAAGAACCCCTGACCCTGACCGGCGAGGGGCTGTGGGTCTGCCTGATCTCCAGCGGCAGATGCACTGCCAGCCTGACCGATGCCTCGCCCTCCCCGGCGGGCAGCGCACTGATCCTGCCGCCCCAGAGCGCGGCGGCGGGCCATCTGGTGCTGAGCCGCGCCCCGTTGACCCTGACCCCGGAAGGGGAGAGCCACCTGCTCTGCATCCAGCTGACCGGGCAGGCGGCGGTGCAGTTCCTTGCCGGGCTGACGGAGCTGCCGTTCCTGGCCCGGGGCGAGACCTGCCCCGCTGCCGCAGAGCTGCTGGGCCGCCTTGCCGCCGAGGTCGACACGCCCCGCAGCCGGGCTGCCAGCCAGCTGGCCTTTGCCCTGCTCTGTGAGCTTGCGGGGGCCGACAGCGCCGCCCCGCCCCTGCCGCCGCTGGTAGAGGCCGCCATTGAGGATATCCGCCAGAACTACGCTGGCCTGTACGGCGTGGAGGAGCTCAGTGAGCGGCTGGGAGTCTCCAAGAGCCACCTTGTCCGCACCTTTACCGCCGCCGTGGGGGTGCCCCCGGGGCGCTACCTGACCACTGTGCGGGTGGAAGCTGCCATGCGGCTGCTCCTGCACCGGGAATACACGCTGGATGTCATTGCCAGCCTGTGCGGCTTCTCAGGGGCCAACTACCTGTGCCGGGTGTTCAAAAAAGAGACCGGCCAATCCCCCGCACAGTGGCGGGCCTTGGCCGGTCAGACAGCGCGGCCCCTCAGCCCGGCGGAAAGCCAGCGGGAGCAGGCACTGTATATTTAAAATTTCAGGAGCCGGGGCAGCACCCGGCTCTTTTCCGTGGAGGCGTTCAGCCGCACACAGACTGCGGGCGCTTGAGCAGGAACACCGTCAGAGCCAGCGTGATGGCCTCGGCGGCGGGGAAGGCTGACCACACGCCGTTCATGCCGAACAGGGCGCTCAGGATCAGCGAGCAGGTGACGATGGCGGCCACGCCCCGGCTGACCGAGGTGATGGTGGCCTCGGTGGGGCGGTTGACCGCACCCAGATAGCCCGCCGCAACAATATTGCAGCCTGCAAAGAAGTAGCCCAGGAAGTAGATGCGCATACCGCTGTGGGCATATTCGGCCATCAAAGCAGAGCTCTCGCTGTTGAAGAGGGCAACAAAGGTATCGGTAAAGCCAAACACGGCACTGTACAACACCGCCGCCAGCGCCAGCGCGGTACCGCAGCCCAGCAGAAGCAGCTTTTTTGCCCCGGCCATCTCATTTTTGCCGTAGCACTGGCTGATCAGCGGCTGGGCACCCTGGGCCACGCCGTTGAAGATGGCTGTTGCCACCAGCGCAAAGTTTGCCACCACGCCGTAAGCGGCCACGCCCACGTTGCCCGCCAGCCGGAGCAGCAGGAAATTGAACACGGTGGTGGTCACGGCAGAGGAGAGCTCCCCGACAAAGCCGGAGATGCCCAGCTGGCAGCTCTGCACCAGCAGCCGGGCCGAGGGGGCCTGCCGGACAAAGGTGAGCGTGTTGCTCTTTTGAAAGAAGTGGCGGCTGCAGATGGCGATGCTGAGCACCGGCGAGATGGCGGTTGCCAGCGCCGCGCCGGGCAGGCCCAGCCCCATGGGGAAGATGAAGATGTAATCGAACACCACATTGAACAGGCTGCCGCTCAGGGTGGCCACCATGGCAAGGGACGGGTCGCCGTCGTTGCGGACGAAGGCCGAGAAGATGTAGTTGCACATGAAGAAGGGGGTGAACAGCAGGAAGATGCGGGTGTAGTTCAGGCCCAGTGCCACGATGTCCGCATCGCCGCCCATGAGCTGCAGAAGCGTGCCCGGGCAGAACGCGCCCGCCAGCATGAACGGGATGGCGATCAGGCAGGCACAGAGGATGGCGTTGGAAAAAAACCGCTGTGCCCGTGCCTCGCCCTGTGCCTGCAGGATGGCGTACCGGGTGGCAGCACCCAGGCCGATCATCGAGCCGAAGGCAAAGATCAGGTTGTACATGGGCAGGCAGAGGTTCAGCAGGGTCACGCCGTCGGTGCCCGCCGCCTGGGCGATGAAATAGGTGTCGGCCAGAATATAGCACGATGTGCCGATCAGACCGAAAATATTCTGCGACACGTACTTGAAGAACTGCTTTGTCAGGTTCATGGATGCTTCCTTTCCGCGGGGAGAATAGGGGAGTGAAACGTAAAAACGACTACTACTATATCATAAAACTTGGCATATTTCAACGAAAAAGCGAGAAAACACGCCGCTGCTTTTTCCGCTCTAGCGCCGTGGTTTTTATTGACAAGCTCCCGGCTTGCTATTATAATAGAACAGTCATAATAGCATTCGTGCGCGGCTTTGCGGCTGCGTCAATCCAATAGACAAGGAGAAGATCCAAAATGGCACAAGAAATCAAGATGTCCGCTTCCGGCCTGAAGGCGATGCAGGACGAACTGGAATACCTCAAGACGGTCCGCCGCAAGGAGCTGGCCGAGGAGATCAAGGAAGCCCGCAGCCACGGCGACCTTTCTGAGAACAGCGAGTACGATGAAGCCAAGAACACCCAGGGTCTGGTGGAGAACCGCATCACCGAGCTGGAGCAGATGGTCAAGAACGCTGTGATCATCGACGAGAGCGAGCTGAGCGTGGACAGCGTTGCTGTTGGCACCCACGTTTCCATCAAGATGATCGGCGATGATGAGGCCGAGGAGTACGATATCGTTGGCCGCACCGAGGCTGATCCCATCAACGGCAAGATCAGCGACGAGAGCCCTGTGGGCCACGCTCTGCTGGGCAAGGCCGTGGGCGAGAAGGCTGAGGTCCTGCTGCCCTCCGGCCATACCGTCGAGTACGAAGTGCTGGCCATTACCCACGCCGCAAACTGAGCCTGAACGGGAGGAAACCATGGAAGAACAAAAGAGAAACCCCGCTCAGGGCCTGTCTGAGAGCGAGCAGGTGCAGGTGCGCCGCCAGAAGCTGGCCGACCTGCAGGCTGCCGGAAACGACCCCTTCACCCTGACCAAGTTCCCGCAGGACGCATACTCTGCCGACCTGAAGGAAGAGTTCAAGGATCTGCCCAACGAGACCGACAGCGGCAAGCAGGTCGCGCTAGCTGGCCGTATGATGTCCAAGCGCGTGATGGGCAAGGCAAGCTTTGCCCACCTGCGCGATGACAAGGGCGATATCCAGCTGTATGTCCGCCGCGACGAGCTGGGCGAGGAGGCCTATGCTGCCTTCAAGAAGCTGGACGTGGGCGATATCATCGGTGTCAAGGGCGAGGTGTTCCGCACCAAGACCGGCGAGCTGAGCGTTCGCGCCACCGAGCTGACCCTGCTGGCCAAGAGCCTGCGCCCCCTGCCCGAGAAGTTCCACGGCCTGACCGATACCGAGATGCGTTACCGTCAGCGCTATGTGGACCTGATCGCCAACCCCGAGGTGAAGGATACCTTCGTCAAGCGCAGCCAGATCCTGAAGGAGATCCGCGCCTATCTGGACGAGAAGGGCTTCCTGGAGGTGGATACCCCCATCCTGACCCCCTTTGAGATCGGTGCCTCTGCCCGCCCCTTCTACACCCACCACAACAGCCTGAACATGGACATGGTGCTGCGCATCGAGACCGAGCTGTATCTCAAGCGCCTGATCGTGGGCGGCATGGACCGCGTGTACGAGGTGGGCCGCATCTTCCGCAACGAGGGCATGGACCCCAAGCACAACCCCGAGTTCACCAGCATCGAGCTGTATCAGGCCTTTACCGATTTCCACGGTATGATGGATCTGGTGGAGGAGCTGTACAAGCGCCTGGCCCTCAAGATCTGCGGCAGCATGGTCATTCCCTATCAGGGCAAGCAGATCGATATAGGTCACTGGGAGCGACTGACCATGGTCGAGGCTGTCAAGAAGTATTCCGGCGTGGACTTCAACGATTGGAAGTCCGACGAGGATGCAATTGCCTCTGCCAAGGAGCATCATGTGGAGCTGCCCGAGGTTCCCACCAAGGGTGCCATTCTGGCCGAGTTCTTCGATGCCTTTGTTGAGGACAAGCTGATCCAGCCAACCTTCATCTATGATTATCCTGTCGAGATCAGCCCGCTGGCCAAGCGCAAGCCGGACGATCCTGCTTTCACCGAGCGCTTTGAGTATTTCATCGACTGCACCGAGTACGGCAACGCCTTCAGCGAGCTGAACGACCCCATCGACCAGAAGGGCCGCTTTGAGCGTCAGGTCGCCGAGCGCAAGGCCATCGAGCCCGATTGCAAGGCTCAGGTGGATTACGATTACGTCAACGCACTGGAGTACGGTCTGCCCCCCACGGGCGGCCTGGGCTTCGGTGTGGACCGCCTGGTCATGCTGCTCACCGACAGCGCCTCCATCCGCGATGTTCTGCTGTTCCCCACGATGAAGCCGATTGAGCAGTAAATTCCCAATTTAAGCAAAACAAAGCCTGAAACTTCTTGATGTACTGAGAAGTTTCGGGCATTTTCTTTTGACGGATTTCCAGCAAAAACTACACCATACGCCAATTTTACGCCAAACGATGTATGATTTTGTGCAGAGCAAAAAGAGCGTTGTTCGCGTTTGCGCAGCGAAGTGGAGCAATGAAAGCCCCAGTGGGGCTTTTAAGCGACCGAACGGTCTTGCGTAAGCAAGATGGAGGCGCCCGCTCCGACAAGTTCGCGTTTCACAGCGAAGCGGAGCAATGAAAGCCCCAGTGGGGCTTTTAAGCGACCGAACGGTCTTGCGTAGCAAGATGGAGGGGCCTCGCCCCGACAAGTTAGCGTTTGGTGTAAGAATCGGGCGTGTGGTGGATGAGTGTAGACCTGCAAAGGGCTGCATCACAAAGCGGATTCATAGATCTGCAAACGGACAGCCGGAACTTTCCACCGCAAAAGAAGCAAATGTGAAGAACGTGGAGGTTTCCTATGAACAAACTGCTTACCTGCCGCTACAACATGGACACCAACCGGGTGGAAGCCCGGTTCGAAGATGGCACCACTCTTGCCATCGACTGCATCGCCGTCGAGGACGAGTACGGCAACACCCCGGCACAGCGGGCAGAGCTGGACTGGCTGCTGTACAATAAGCCCTTGGAGTATGTACAGATGGTGCTGGGTGGGGAGATTGAACACTACCTGTCACTTGGCTGTGACCACGGCAGGCTGGAAAATCCATGACATAACAAACACAGCCCCGCTTTGGCGAAGGAGAAGCCAAAGCGGGGCTGTATTGATGAAGGAGAAATGAAGGGAATATCAGGTTACAGATTCAGCTCAAACTGTTCCACTGTAACAGTTGCTTCGCCATCGGCAGCAAAGGCAATGCCGTCGGCAGACTGGGGGGTGTAGATCCATGCGGTCATGGTCTGCTCGCCATCGTTGGCGAAAACTTCGATGCTGTTCTTATCCAGCAGGATGCGGAGCTTGAGCGCACCGTTCTGGCTGCGCACCTTGCAGCTGCGGGTATGCACGATGTCGGCACGGGAACCGGCATAGCTGCGATCCAGCGTCAGCTGCGAGGTGTAGGGGTCGTAGGTCAGGCTGGTGTGATGGTCTGCATCGGCGGCCAGCTTCAGGGTAAAGGAGCGGTATTCGCCGGGCTGCACCGTGACGGTCAGGTCGGCCACACGGCCCTTGATGCCTTCCAGAGAAGTTTCGCCTTGCACCGTCACATTTTCGTGGAAAGTGCGCTTACCGTGGACGGCATCCAGCTCCCGCACCGGGGCCTGAACAATGCGTCCGTCCTTGATGTGCAGCTCGCGCGGGCAGATGGTCTGCCCGAACCACTTGCAGCCCTTGGGCTTATCCTCGGTGTCCGACCATGTCTGCAGCCATGCGGTCATGATCCGGCGGCCATCCGGGGCAAGGGTGGTCTGGGTGGCGTAGAAGTCGATGCCGCCGTCCATCAGCTGCACGTTTTCCTTGGTGAAAGTGTGGGTGGCTTCGTCGTAGTTGCCGATGAAGGCAATCACGTTGTGACCGTTGTGGAACTCGCCCTTGGGCAGCATCTCCATGGGGCCAAGCATCAAGACCTGCTTGCCATCCAGCGGAAAGAAGTCCGGGCACTCCCACATTTTGCCGTACTGATTGTTGCAGCGTTCCAGCACCGTGACAAAGTGCCAGTCGAAGCCGTCCTTGCTCTGGAACAGTGCCGCTGCGCCGCTGCCGTCCTCGGCCAGGCAGACGGTGACGACAGAGTAGGTGCCATCGGCCTCACGCCAGATCTTGGGGTCCCGGAAATCAAACTTACTGAAGCCTTCCGGCAGATCCTTCTGGGTCAGCACCGGGTTGCAGGCAGGCTTTTCGTAGTCGAGACCGTCACCGATGGCAATACTCTGGGTCTGGATATCCCGCATCTCCCCATTGGGCTGCTTTTCTGCCACCACGCTGGTGTACATCAGCAGCTGCTTGCCGTCATCCATCTGGGTGGCCGAGCCGGAGAAGCAGCCGGGGCCATTGTCTGCCGGAGAATCCGGTGCAAGCGCACAGGGCAGATACTCCCAGTGCAGCAGGTCGGTGCTGACGGCGTGACCCCAGTGCATGGGCGCCCACCGCACATCGTAGGGGTTATACTGATAGAACTGGTGATACTTCCCTTTATAATAAGAGAAGCCGTTGGGGTCGTTCAGCCAGCCCACATAAGGGGTCATGTGGTAAGCAGGGCGTTCCGCCGGGGAAATGGCAGCGCCGTGCTTGGCCTCGTAGGCACGGGCTTTGTTCAAAATTTCACTTGGCATCGCGGATGCCTCCTTGTCGCTCAAAATCAGACGTTGGCCTTGTAGCGGTCATAAGCGTTCTGGTAGACTTCCAGCAGCTTGTCCATGCCGCAGCTGTTGGTCAGGGTGTCGAGGTATGCGCTCCACTCGTCATCAGAGGGGCCGCCATCCTTCAGCCACAGGCCTTCCTGCTCAGAGACTGCATTCTCAAAATCTGCACGGTAGCGGTCAATGGTGTCCAGTTCCTCGCTGGTGAACACGCAGTCGATGGGGTAAGTGGTGGTGTCGTCCACAAAGGGCATCCAGAAGTCCTTCAGGTCGGTCAGACGCTCGATGGCGCGGTCCTCCATGTAGAAGTACTTGTCGTAGTACTCGCTGAGGATCAGCTTGGGACCCCAGACCTCGTAGGTGGATTTCAGCTCACCGGCACCCTTGTTGTACTTTGCCTTGGCCTCTTCCTCGGTGATAGATTTCCACTTGCCGTTGGCGTCCTGCTCGGTGAAGAACACGCCGATGGGGCCGTACTGCAGCTGCATCACGGTCTCGCCGTCATACCACTGGTCAAAGAACTTCAGCAGGTTGGCGGGGCTCTGGCACTTGTTGGTCACGTTCAGGTTGCCGCTGTTAGTGCCGCCGCCGGTACGCACGGTGACGTTGTGAGTGCCGTCCGGGCCGTCCAGTACGGGCAGGAACACATAGTCCTTGGAGTAATCGCCCATCAGCTCCTCGATGTACCACCAGGTGGAAACGCCCAGATAGCCCTGTGCGCCCTTAGCCAGCAGCTGGTTGGTATCCTGACTGAACATCTCCACGTCCATCAGACCCTCGGCGTACCAGTCGTGGAAGTAGGTGATCGCCTTGCGGTAGTTGTCCTCGGCGCAGACAAAGCGGCACTTGCCGTCCTTCTGCAGCACCAGATCGTTGCACACATCGTTGGGCCAGTTGGTGAATCCGAAGCCTGCGTAGAAGATGTTCTGACCCCAGCACCACTCGTCAAAGCCGGTGGACATGGGGATGGTGCTGCCGGGAGCGTTGCCGTAGACCTTGGCGGACATATCGTTGTCTTTGAAGGCCTTCAGGGCGGTGTGCAGCTCGTCCAGCGTGGTGGGCACTTCCAGCCCCAGCTCGTCCAGCCAGCGCTTGTTGATCATGGAGAACTGCGGAATGGTGAAGATGCTGTAATCCTCGTCGTCACCGATACCGGCAGTGCCCATCTGCTCGGCAGCGGGCAGACCGTAGATGCAGCCGTCGCTCATGGTGATAGCGGCGCGGATGTTGGGATGCTCGTCCAGGATCTTGGTCAGGTTGGGCATGATCTCGGCGTTGATATAGGGGGTCAGGTCCAGGAAGGTGCCGTCTGCACCGTAGTTGGCGATATCGTAGTTGGAGAAGCCTACACCCATAAAGGCGTCCGGCAGCTGGTCGCCTGCAATGCGGATGTTCACCTGCTCGCTGAGGGAGTCGCTCATGGTCTCGTAATTGAGTTTAACGCCCACGTTATCTGCCAGCTTCTTCAGCACCTCGTTGTCGTTGTAGCCGGGGCTCAGAGCAGACTGACCGCCCACGATGTCAAAGCTGGTCTGGTCGGTGTTGGAGGGATCGGGTGCAGCGGCCTTTTTGCTGCCGCCGCAGGCAGACAGTGCCACGGCAGAACCGGCAACGGCGCAAACCTTCAGGAAATTGCGGCGAGAGATCATCTTTTTCATGGTTGTTCTCCTTTTCTGTAATGTTATATCAGGTTCTTTTCGTTTTCTGGAATAGGCTGCGGTCGTTTAAAACCTCTTGCGGTGCCCTGCATCCGCTTCGTGCCTTGGGCGGCACTCGCGTCTTGCAGACCGCTGCGCCAAAAATTGCTCCCTGTTTCGGCCGCAGGCCGCGGTCGCAATTTTAGCCCTTGACTGCACCTGCCATGAAGCCTTTTTCAAAATACTTCTGTACAAAGGGGTAAACGATCAGCATGGGGGCAGCTGCCACGATGATGGAAGCAAACTTGATCATTTCGGTCAGCTTATTCAGTTCTGCAAAGCCGCCCGCTACCATAGAGGACTGGCTGGCGCTGGTGGAGCTCTTGATCAGGATATTGCGCAGCACCAGCGGCAGCGGAGCCTGATCGGCTCTCAGGTAGATCAGAGCGGTGAACCAGTCGTTCCAGTAGGCCACCATGCTGTACACCACCATAACGGCCATAATGGAACGGCTCAGAGGGATGACCATCTTTACAAAGACGGTCCACTTGGAGGCACCGTCGATCTCGGCGGCTTCCAGCAGTTCCCGGGGGATGTTGTTCTCGAAGAAGTTGCGGACGATGATCACGTTGCCCACAGCCACCACACCGGGCAGGAACAGTGCCCACATACTGCCCAGCAGACCCGTTTCCTTAACGATCAGGTAAGTAGGTACCAGACCGCCGCCGAAATACATGGTGATGACGAAGAACAGACTGATGTATTTGCGTCCGGGCAGGTCTTTGACGCTCAGCGGATATGCCACCAGATAGATCATGACCACCGAGTAGATGGTGCCGATGACGGTGTACTTGATGCTGTTCATAAAACCGGAGAACAGCGCACTGTCTGCAAACACAGCCTGATAGCCCTTCAGGGTGAACTGGCTGGGCAGCAGGAAGGTCTTGCCGGCGTACACGTCGTAGGGGTCTGAGAAGGACGCCACCAGAACGTAGTACAGCGGATAGGCCACGATGAGCATGACGGCGGCGCAGATGACCACCAGAACGATGTCGCTGACCTTATCGGACAGACCGCCGGGCTTCTTTTGACGAGATGCTGCAATGTTTTTTGCCATAACGGTTCGCCCCCTTTACACAAAGCTGACGTCTGCCGCCTTTTTGGCGATGCGGTTGACGATGATGAGCAGGATGATGTTGACCACCGTGTTGAACAGACCCACAGCGGTGGAATAGCTGTACTTGGCGTTGATGATGCCCTGTTCATAGACGTACACGGCAATGATGTCGCTGGTGGCCTTGTTCAGTTCGGTCTGCAGCAGCAGCACCTTTTCAAAGCCCACGTTCATCAGGTTGCCTACACTCATAATGAGCTGCAGCACGATCATGGGTACCAGTTCCGGGATATCAATGTTCAGGATACGCTGGAACATGGACGCGCCATCGATCTTAGCGGCTTCGTACAGGCTGGTATCCACAGCAGCCAGACAAGCCATATAAATGATGGTACCCCATCCGGCTTCCTGCCAGATGCCGGATGCCACATAGATGGTGCGGAAGGCGGCGCTCTCCGAGAGGAAGTCCACGCTGGTGCCCAGGATCAGGTTCAGCAGACCACCCGAGGGGCTGAGGAAAATCTTGATCATACCACAGATGACCATGGTGGAGATGAAGTGGGGTGCATACAGCACCGTCTGCACCACCCGCTTGAACTTTGCAAAGCGCAGCTGGTTGATGCACAGGGACAGGATGATGGGGATGGGGAAACTCCACAGCAGGCTGTACAGGCTCAGCAGCACGGTATTCTTGATCATGCGCACACAGTTGGGTGCGGTGAAGAACCGTTCAAACCAGTACAGGCCGACCCACTCGCTGCCGGTGATGCCCCGGCTTGCCTTGAAGTCCCGGAAGGCGATCTGGATGCCGTACATGGGCCAGTACTTATAAACGATGGTCAGCACCACCGGGATCAGCAGCATCACATAGAGCTGCCAGTTTTCCCGCAGCCGTTGGCTGAGGCTTTTGCGGTGGACCGGGATAGCGTCCAGCTGACGTGCAGCAGCTGGCGAGGTCTGCGTCATAAAAACTCCTCCTTCTTGTTTTTACGCTGCCCACAGGCCCGTGGGCGGGGTTCCCTGCCGTTCGGGGAGCGTTTTTTGTCGTTTCCCGTGAAACGTTACACGGCTTGCAACACAAAGATAACACGCCAGCGTTTTTGTGTCAACAGGATTTTACGCAAAAAATGCCTTGTATCCATGTTTTCAACGTTTTGCACACTTGCGGTAGGATGTTTTTGTGCAAAATGCATCATCGTGCGTTCGTGAAACGGTTCATGAAATTTCACGAAAAAAGTCTTTACATTCTGGAAAAACCATGCTATACTGAAGCTGCAAGAACCTCAGAGTTAGCAGGAATACAGCAAGATTTCCTTTGATATATATCCACTTGAAATAGAAACGTTTCACGAACAAAGGAGTGGCCCGCATGGCAAAACAGAACACCGCCCCTACTATGAAGGATGTGGCCAAGGAGGCAGGGGTCTCTCTGGGCACTGTATCCAAGGTCATCAACGGCATCCCAGTGGGTGACGAGTACCGTAAAAAGGTAGAACAGGCCATCAAGACGCTGGACTACCACATCAACGCCTACGCCAAGGGGCTGAAGAACAACCGCACCTACACCGTGGCGGTCATCCTGCCCAATCTGCTCAACCCTTTCTTTAGTATGGTGGCACACTACATCAACC
Source organism: Faecalibacterium sp. Marseille-Q4137 (assembly GCF_017377535.1). NCBI lineage: Bacteria > Bacillati > Bacillota > Clostridia > Eubacteriales > Oscillospiraceae > Faecalibacterium > Faecalibacterium sp. Marseille-Q4137. The sequence continues at coordinate 16,021 of NZ_JAFREK010000019.1, read as the reverse complement.
GGGCGCTGGTGAACCGCGGCTATCGGATGCTGCTGTGCGATACGGAATACGACTACACCAAGGAGCAGGAAATGGTGCAGATGGTGGCGCAGAACAAGGTGGATGGCATCATTGCCCTGACCTACAACCCCGACCTGAAGATTCCCCCGGATGTGCGGTCGGTGTCCATCGACCGCTATCTCAGTGGCAGCACCACCTGCGTGGCCTCTGATAACTACAACGGCGGGCGCTTGGCGGCCCAGAAGCTGGTGGAAAACGGCTGCAAAAATCTGGCATTCCTGCGCATCGGCTCCCCGCTGACCAGCGAGACCAACAAACGCCGGGACGGTTTTGTGGCAGAGTGTGAAGCCATGCAGCTGCCCTGCACCCAAAAGATCCTGATGGATGACGCGCCGCTCAGTGAGTTCGAGCACTTTCTAGAAGAGAACTTGAAGGACGGACGGCTGGCCTTTGACGGCATCTTTTGCGTCACCGACAAGCTGGCGGTCGCCGTCATCAAGATGCTGCGCCGGATGGGGCAGCGCGTACCGGAGGATGTGCAGGTCATCGGCTACGACGGTCTGCGCGCCTTTGGAGATCAGGACTACTACTGCTCCACCATCATCCAGCCGGTAGAAGCCATGGCAGAGACCTGCGTGGATCTGGTGCTGCAGGACTCCCACGCTAACACTCCCTCCCTGTTGTGTCTGCCGGTGCGCTACGCCTACGGCGGCACCACCAAGGCATGACCGCCCCGGAAAAAGGCCGGTGGTACTGGTTCAAAAATTGGCTGCATTACCACTGGCTCTACCTTATTATTGCGGCTGTGGCGCTTTGGGTCGGCATCAGCTGGCTGGGCAACGCCCTGCACTGGGGCGAAACCCTGCCGGACTATCAGATCGCCTATGTGGGCAAAAGTGCTCTGCCGGAGGATACAGCCCACGCCATCGAAGCCGCTTTTGCGCAGTATGGCGAAGATCTGAACGGCGACGGAATCGTTTCGGTCAAGCTCAACCAGTATGTCAGCGACACTGAGGACGTGGAAAACGCTTCTACTTACGCGCTTGCCGCACAGATGCAGTTTTTGGCGGATATGAACGCCGAGGAAAGCTATTTTCTGCTGCTGGATGACCCGGCGCATTTTCAGCTGGACTATCAGGCACTTGCCAACTGGGACGGCACTCCGCCGGGCGACAACGACTATACCGCCGCCGGAAAGACCGTGCCTTGGGCAGACTGCCCGGTGCTGGCCGGATACGACCTTGGAACGTATCAGACCACCGTGTTGGGAACCACCGTTACTGGCAGCAGCGCAGAACTGGTAAACGGATTATTTTTAGGCCGCAGGGCCTTTTATGAAGAGCCCAAGAACGAAAAAGCCGCCCTTGCCCGGGAAGGAGCACAGCGGCTGTGGGAGATTCTGACGGAAGGAGCAACTCCATGAAACGGAACTGGTTGTGTGTTGTAGCACTTGCGCTGGCGGCAGTTCTCTGTACTGGCTGCGGTGTGAAGGATGAAAATTTGAAAAGTGATCCGCTGGTAAATGCGGATGGGACGGCTCCGGTAGGCAAAACGCTGGTTGCCCCTGCCCCGCCGGAGGACTTCACCTTGCTGGACAACAAGGATATCCTTGCCGCCAACGGCCTGTACTATGCTTCTTGGGTCAACGGAGAACCCCAGCCCTATGAAAACAGCGAGGGTAAGACAGTCGATCTCTATGATGCCCAGCTGACGCTGGTGGTACAGGAAAACAAGACCGAAGAAAAGGCAGCTTCCGCTGTTTCCGGCTGGCAGGAGCTGGCACAGCAGAACTACGATATTTCTGACACACAGACCCTGACTGCCGCCGGGCAGGAGTACACTGTCATTCAGTTTGCCTATCAGGACAAGAGCAACCCCTATGCCTTTGGCGTTGCCGCCTTTGGACAGAAGGGCACCAGTGCCATAGAGTGGGAGCTTTCCTGTCAGGAGAGCTACACCGGCGATGCACTGGCTGTACTGACCGAATTTCTGAACGGCTGCACCTATTAAGGAGGCGTAGAAATGGGCTTATTCTTTCCGAGTGACCCGGTCATCCATGGTCAACGCGCCACTGGTCTGCCCCGGTATCAGGAGCTGCTGGAACGAGACTGGAAAAGCTTTCTCTTTGCGGATTTTGTCACCTTGGGTCTGTGCATCCCCTATGGGCTGGGGGTGGGGTACGCCCTGCTTTCTTCCAGTCTGCTGGTGCTGATCCCGGTCTGCGTGGTGGGCGGACTGCTGGTGGGGCCGGCCATTTCCTGCATGATGGACGCGCTGTTCCGCAGCTACCGGGATGCGCCCCGGGGCTGGTGGGAAAACTACTGCAAGGGCATGAAACAAAACTGGAAAGCATCCCTTCTGCCCGGTGTGGTGTTCAGTCTGGCACTTGGCATCGAGCTGTTTTTCGGCATGGTGCTGTTCTCCGGGGAGCGTCTGCCCGGTATCGGAACCATGGCTGTTTTTCTGGCCGGGCTGCTGATTCTGTTCATGCTGTTTACTGCGTTCTGGCCGCAGGTGGTATTGTTTGAAGAAAGCAACCTTCACCGCCTGCAAAATGCCGTGCTATTCTGCCTGAAATACGGCAAGCACGTTCTGGGTGCAGCCGTACTTCAGCTGGTATGGTGGCTGCTGTTTGTGTTGTTTTTGCCGTGGACGGGCTTTCTTGTGCCTTTCCTCGGTGTGTGGTTTATCTGGTTCGTCTGCTTCTTTTTGCTGTACAACGATTTCAATGCCGCCTATGGCATTGAAGAAAAGATCAGCCAGCAGTTCCCGGAGCAGACACCCCACTATGATGAATGATAAGGAGAGCAACCATGGACATTTTAACGATTGGCGAAGTTTTGATCGACCTGACCCAGACCGGCAAGGATGAAAAGGGCATTCCTCAGTTTGCCGCAAACCCCGGCGGTGCCCCGGCAAATCTGGCTGTGGCTGCCGCCCGGCTGGGCGCACAGACCGCCTTTATCGGCAAGGTGGGTGCGGATGCCTTTGGCCGCTACCTGAAAGAGGTTCTGGAAGAGAACAAGGTGGACGTTTCCGGCATGGCTGTGGATGCAGACCACCCCACCACCATGGCTGTTGTTTCGGTGGATGCCACCGGTGAGCGGGATTTCAGCTTCTACCGCAGTGCCAACGCTGACGTGATGCTGTGCAAAGAGGATATTTCGGACGAGGCTCTGAAAGCTGCCAAAATCGTCCACTTCGGTTCTGTCAGCCTGACCGCTGACCCCTCCCGTACCGCTACGCTGGACGCTGCCGCCCGTGCCAAAAAGCTGGGGGCTACCATCACCTATGACCCCAATTACCGTGCCAACCTCTGGAAGAACAAAGAGGATGCCATTGCCCAGATGAAGGCTCCCCTGCCGCTGGTGGATATTCTGAAAGTGTCTGATGAAGAGCTGCCCCTGCTCACCGGCACCACCGACTGCGAAAGCGGCACGGCACAACTGGCACAGAACGGCATCCGGCTGATTTTTGTCACCTTGGGTGCAAACGGCGTATTCTACCGCTTTGGGGACAAGACCGGCCATGTGGCTGGCGTCCCCTGCAAGGTGGGCGACACCAACGGCGCAGGCGATACCTTCTTTGGGGCTGCTCTGTCCAAGCTCTGCAAGGAGGATTTGAACACCCTGACCGTGGACAAGCTGGAAGGCATTCTGGCCTTTGCCAACAAGGCTGCCAGCATCACCACCAGCCGTCACGGTGCCATCCCCGCCATGCCCACCCTTGCAGAAGTGGAGGGCTGAACCATGGCAACAAAACAGGAATTTGAGTCCCGGTTTGCCAAGCACAAGGACGAACTGGAATGGCTGTTCATGGAACTGTACCACAACCGGGAAGGGCTGGAAGTTCTGGAGCGGGAGATGGCAGAAGCCTACAACGCCCGCAGTGCCGAGCTGAAAGCACTGGACAAGGCGCGCTCTGCCGACCCGGAGTGGTACAAGCGGGGCAATATGTTCGGCATGACCATGTACACCGACCTCTTTGCCGGAAATTTGAAAGAACTGGCAAAGAAACTGCCCTACCTCAAGGAGCAGAAGCTGACCTATCTGCACCTGATGCCCCTGCTGCAGATGCCCCATCCCCACAACGATGGCGGCTATGCAGTGGAGGATTTCGATACCGTAGACCCTGCCCTTGGCACCAACAAGGATCTGGAAAACCTGACCCGTGAACTGCGGAAAGCCGGCATCAGCCTGTGTCTGGATTTTGTCATGAACCACACCGCCAGCACCCACCGCTGGGCCATGGCGGCAAAGGCGGGCGACCCGTGGTTTCAGGCCTATTACCATCTCTATGACGACCGCACCATCCCCGACCAGTACGAGCAGACCGTGCCGCAGGTGTTCCCCAACACCGCACCCGGCAACTTTACATGGTGCGAAGAAATGCACAAGTGGGTGCTGACCACCTTCCACGACTACCAGTGGGACCTGAACTACGCCAACCCGGCGGTGTTCGTGGACATGACCAAGAGCATTCTGCACCTTGCAAACCTTGGCGTAGAGGTGTTCCGCATTGACGCCGTGCCCTACATCTGGAAGCAGCTGGGCACCACCTGCCGCAATCTGCCGCAGGTGCACACCATCGTGCGGATGCTCCGCATGGTGCTGGAATGCGTCTGCCCGGCGGTCATCCTCAAGGGCGAGGTAGTCATGGCTCCCAAGGAGCTTGCCGCCTATTTCGGCACCCCGGAAAAGCCGGAATGCCACATGCTCTACAACGTGTCCACCATGGTCAACCTGTGGGGTGCCCTTGCCAGCCGGGATACCCGGCTGCTGAAGGCGCAGCTGGATGCCCTGCACGCCCTGCCGGACAACTGCTGGTTCGTGAACTATCTGCGCTGCCACGATGACATCGGCTGGGGTCTGGACGAGGCGGTGGAAAAACGGCTGAGCATCGACCCGCAGAAGCATAAAGAATATCTCTACCACTTCTACGAGGGCAATTTCCCCGGCAGCTGGGCAAAGGGCGAGCTGTACAACTACGACCCCGCCACCGGCGATGCCCGGAGCTGCGGCACCACCGCCAGCCTGTGCGGTATCGAACAGGCACTGGAAAAGGACGATAAGACCGCACTGGACTACGCCGTGAAGCGTGATCTTCTGCTGCACACTGCCATGGCGTTTTTGCAGGGTTTCCCCATGCTGAACTGCGGGGATGAAATTGCACAGCTCAATGGCTGGGACTACAAAAACGACCCTGACCGTGTGGAGGACAGCCGCAACCTGCACCGCAGCAAATTCAACTGGGAAGATGCCAAGCAGCGCACCCGAAAGGGCACACTGCAAAACCAGCTGTGGCAGGGCATGGAGCAGCTGCGCCAAATGCGGGCAGACCCCTGCTTTGCCCCGGATGCGTGGGTGACCACATGGGACAGCCACAACCCCGGTGTGCTGGCGCTGGTGCGCAAGCGCGGCGAGGAAACGCTGGTGGGACTGTTCAACTTTACCGAGTACCCGGCGGGGGCAAGTCTGGACGCTCTGGGTGGCGAGTACCACACCCCGGAAGGCACTTCCGTCTGGCTGGCGGATGTGGAGCTGGAACCGTATCAGTCACTGCTGGTAAAAAACAAATAAGTAAAACGAGCCATCCGGCTCTCTCTTTTCGCCAAAGTTTTCAGAGCATTTTCTCGCAATCTGCCGAAAATGGCGTGTTCTCAAAAGTTCGCGTTTGCGAAGCGTAGCGCAGCAATGAAAGCCCCAGTGGGGCTTTTAAGCGACAGAACGGTCTTGCGTAGCAAGATGGAGGGGCCTTGCCCCGACAAGTTCACGTTGACACACTGCGATTTTTGTGGTAATCTATCCCAACAATTTAATATAACATATTTACTTAGAGTTTCAGCTCGGCTCCCGAAGGAGCCGGAGCAAGTTTTTAACTTTCTATCGCTACATAACGAACCCGAACCAAGGCCATCCCGGAAGGGATGGTCAGGTTCAGGTTGTTGTGTGGCGATTTTTTATTGCCAAATCCAGCACCGTACCTTGAAAATCGAAAGACCGTCTGCATGGGATACCCGGCGATGACCCCGCAAGGGAGAGCCAGAAAACGCCGCCGAGAGGGGGCAGGAAAGCCATGCAGGGAGAACGGTTAAACGTTGATTCCTCAGTTACCAGAAAACAATGTGGTCAAATTGACCACATTGTTTTTCTATAACGCCAGTGAAAGGAGGGTCATCTCCATGTATATGACAAACGAAAAATGGGAGCAGAACAATCAGGATTATTTGAAAGAATCGTATGAGGAAACGGGTTTTACCGCCGGAGGATACGCCGTCCGCAAACTTATCTGCGGCGGCTGCGGTCGGGTGTTCTACACCACCATCTACACCAAGAAAATACTGTCACAGCTACTGGTGCGGCAATCAGGCCAACAATCGGCGGCAGCGGGAATACCGCCAAATGCGCCGTCAGGATTTAGTATGCCAGTGCTGCGGTGAAAAATTCACACCCAAACGTGCAGATGCCCGCTATTGCAGCAATGCCTGTCGGCAAAAAGTCTATCGAAAACGTGTTACAGATGCTGCAAGTGTTCAAAATGAGCACTTGGTTAAGCGTAACGCATCTGCCAAATAAAACTCAGTCCCTCACAAATGGGGGAACAGAAATTCATCGACCTGTTACGGAAAACCAAGTGGTCAAAATGAGCACATCGTTTTTCCGTAACGCTTCAAGGTCTATTGAAAATCAGGTGCCGCCACCCGGCACTTGATTCTACCCGTAACAGAATCAGTGGGTCAAAATGGCCCACTGAAAAAGCCGGACGAGCTGTCCATTTGGGACAGCTTGCCCGGAGCAAGAGTGCAGAGGTGCGGGTCGCCAGTGACGACTTCAAAAGGCCGCAGGCATTTTGAAGCACCGACCGAGCCGACAGGCGAGACCGCAGCCCTGTGAAGGGAGTCAAGGGGGAACGCCTTGCCCAGTGATATGATGCTGTGCGTCATATCCTACTGGGTATTATCTGGCGCAAAACGGCGGCAGATCCAGCAGCTCCGCTGCTGCGCACTCTCCCGGCAAGCTGTTGAAATGAAAGAAGCTCCTGCTAAACCTTATACCAAAATCAGGAAAAAGTAATCAAAACGGGTTCACTTAGGGGGACAATAATAGGCCTACGAAGTCCACGACTTTTGCAATTTCAGGTGCTATGATAATTACAGAGATGCAGCATCTTAATGATTCCCCGCAAAGAAAGAATAGGGATGCAACAAGAAATGGGAACGATGCTTCCTACTTTCACCGAAAATTAGGAACTCTCAGTTCCTGTTCGATTCCAAGTTTCTCTGTTATACTTTTCTTGCAGAGCGAAAGCAAACTCTTCTAAGCGGAAAGCGACAAACGCCATGATCTCCCACTGAGGGAAGGAGCGATAGGTCACTTTCTTTGCAGTATGACAACCACATAAATCCTTTTTTGAAAGGACTACCTCTCGATTCCGAGAGAAGATTTCAAGACTTGATCTTGAAATGCATGACCCTTTGCTTGGAAGAATTGTATTACTCTTGTGATCTAATAGCATGAGTGACCGTACACAAAAATACAGGAAAAGAGGGATGTCTATCTGAAATTAACACGACACAATGGACGAGCCGGAACCCACGGCACCTATAACCCCAAGCACAATGACCGCAGTTTCAACCTTTCCAACAGCGAGCACATTGACCCGGAACGAGCTAAAGGTAACATCTACTGGGACTGCTATCGTGGCATCCGTTCTGCATCCGACAAGGATAGACAGACTGCTGCGTTCAGCGATGTGGAGAAGATGTTCTATGAAATCCACTACTCTCACTTTGTGGAGAACCAGAATGCTCGCAATGCAAAGATTCGTCATACCGAGCGCAACCGAACCATAGAGGACTTGCTTGCCGGAAAGAAAACCTGCCCGGAAGAAACCATCTACCAGTTCGGAACGTTGGACGAACACGCATCGGTGGAAGATCTGGTTTTAGTGGTGACAGAGTTTATGTCCGAATTTCATGAGCGCTTCGGCACTCATGTTCATCTGCTGGACTGGGCACTGCATCTGGACGAAAGCACTCCCCACATCCATGAGCGTCATGTGTTCGACTGCGAGAACAAGTACGGCGAGATCGCTCCACAGCAGGAAAAGGCGCTGGAAGCACTGGGGTTTGATCTGCCCAATCTGGACAAGCCCCTCAGCCGCCGAAACAACCGCAAGATCACCTTTGATGCCGCCTGCCGGAAGATGCTGTTTGAAATCGCCAAACGTCATGGGCTGGATCTGGAGGAAGAAGCGGAATACGGCAACCGCAAATATCTGGAAAAGCAGGATTTCATCCTTGCCAAACAGAAGGAGCAGCTTGCCGCCCAGCAGAACAGGCTGGACGAATTGACCCTCAAGGTCAACGACATGGAAACGCTGATCGATGAAGTTTCGGCAGCGGCCTACGACAAGGCGGTGGAGGTCGTGACCGATGTGGTGCGCACCGAGACCCGCAAGGAAGATATGCGGATGATCGAGGACACGAAGAAGTGGGTGCTGTCCCCGGAGCGCAAGGCTCCGCAGGCCACGAGAGAATATGCAGCCCATCGGTTGGATACCGTGCTGGACAAGTTCCTCAAGACTATGCAGACCACCGCTACACGTCTGCAAGAGAAGCTGCTGAAGCCGGAAGTTCGGCAGAAAGGCAAAGAACAGGTCAAGGAGAAAGCACGGGATTCCGTTCTGCAACTGCTGAACCGCTTGCAGGCGGAACAGACCCAGCGGAAGCCCGGAGAGCAGCATACTGCGGAGAAATCAGAAACACGAGGTGATGTTTATTGAGCAAAGAAGCCAACGAAGAACGCACTCCACGAACCGTTGGAGATGTGAAGGAAATGCTGGCAAAGCACTCTAACGGTGAAATCCAGCGGACGATCCAGAACTGCATCACGATTCTGCAGAATGACCATGTGCTTGCCGATGCCATCCGGCTGAACCTGTTGAGTGAGCGCATCGACATTGTAAAGCCTGTGGGCTGGCCCCGCTCCGGCAAGACGCTGAACGACACGGACATGAAATATATCCTGCGGAGGATGGAGAAGTACGGTATTTCCAGCGAGAAGAAAATCGAATCGGCCATCCGCATCGTTGCCAACGAGAACCGCTATCATCCCATCCGGGACTACCTGAACGGTTTGAAATGGGATGGAACAGAGCGAATTGCCCACGTCTTGCACCATTTCCTCGGTGCTGCGGAGGACGAGTACACTTGCGAGGCCATGAAGATCTTTCTGCTGGGAGCCATCAAGCGGGTGTTCCAGCCGGGATGTAAATTTGAAACCATGCTCTGTCTGGTGGGCGGGCAAGGTGCGGGAAAGTCCAGCTTTTTTCGGCTATTGGCGGTCAAGGACGAGTGGTTCTCGGACGACCTGCGGCGGCTGGACGACGACAACGTGTACCGCAAGCTGCAAGGTCACTGGATCATCGAAATGTCGGAGATGATTGCCACCGCCAATGCCAAGAGCATCGAGGAGATCAAGAGTTTTCTCAGCAAGCAGAAGGAAACCTATAAAGTTCCCTACGAGACACATCCTGCCGACCGTCTGCGCCAGTGCGTCTTTGCTGGCACGACCAATCGACAGGATTTTTTGCCCCGTGACCGCACGGGCAACCGCCGCTTTATCCCTGTCCCAGTGGATGCGGAACTGGCCGAAGTGCACATTCTGGACAATGAGGAGGAATCTCACACCTATATCGACCAGCTCTGGGCAGAAGCCATGACGATTTACAACAGCGGTAATTACAAGCTGGCGTTCAGCCCCGCCATGCAGGAAACGCTGCAAGCCCATCAGCAGGACTTCATGCAGGAGGATGCGCAGGCGGGCATGATCTATGCCTTTCTGGAGGACTACGCAGGTGACCGGGTGTGTTCCAAGCAGCTCTATGCGGAAGCACTGGGCAACACCAATATCCCGGCAGAGTGGGAGACCCGCACTATCTGCGAGATCATGAACACGGGAATTTCGCGCGGCGATATCCAAGGCTGGCAGGCGCACAAGACCGCCAAGCGTTACCCGAAGTACGGTGTTCAGAAAGGCTGGGAGCGCGTAACCAGCCCCGAAATCGGGGCTGAAGATTTCTCCGAAATAACGGATGCAGAAGCTAAGCAGCTGGGCTTTCCCTTCTGATGGACAGCGGTTACACGGTCGGTTACAGGTTTGGTTACGCTGCAGTTACATCGCAAAAACCGCATGATTGCTGCGTTTTCCGCTTTCTGTAACCATGTAACCTTAAAAAGATAAGAAAAAGTATAAAGCCGACCGGATGCCCTGTGTGCAGAAAAAGAGAGTTTTCCTGCCCGGTTACAGGCGTTCGGTTACAAGGAATTGGAGGTCTGCCTATGAAGGAAGTTCGCGTTTGCGAAGCAATGAAGTCCCCGGTGGAGACTTCAAGCGACGGAACGGTCTTGCATCAACAAGATGGAGGGACCAAGTCCCGACAAGTTCCGATTTGGGAAAAGAGCAATTTAACGCTGGAGGAAGCTGCGGCTTATTCCGGCATTGGCATCAACAAGCTGCGTTCATTATCGGATAAGGAGCATTGTCAGTTCGTGCTGTGGGTGGGTTCCAAGCGGCTCATCAAGCGGCGCAAGCTGGATGAATACACGGAGCGAATGTACTCGCTTTGAAAATGTCCCGGATATTTTTCAAAACGTCTTGCAGAGAATGGCGTATCTGTGGTACTATGAACACAGAACAACGCTCTTTTCTGTACCGCAATGTAGAAAGGAGCAACGCTCATGGCAACAAATCGGAATACGAAACGCAAGGACAAGGCGCGTGTGGTTCTCCGCAAGGGCGAATCCCAGCGCAAAGATGGCAAGTACGATTTCCGTTGGACTTCCCCGGATGGCAAGCGACATTCTATTTATGCCGCGACCTTGGAGGAACTTCGGGAAAAGGAAAACGACATTCAGCGAGATTCGCTGGAAGGCATCAAGGCAGAAGCACGGTACGTCACCCTGAATGATGTGTTCACCCTGTGGGCAAAGGTGAAGCGTGGTCTGAAGGACAACACCTTTCAGAATTATCTGTACCTTTATCGGCAGTTCGTGGAGCCGGATTTCGGCAAATCGAAGGTGTCTGCGCTCAAGAAGTCGGATGTTAAGCAGTTCTACAACACGCTGGCAGACGAGCGGGGCTTGCAGATCTCTACGATTGACAGTGTACACACGGTTCTGCATCAGGTGCTGGACATGGCGGTGGATGACTGCTATCTGCGGAGCAATCCCTCAGACAACGTTCTGCGGGAGCTGAAAAAGGCACACCAGTTTGAAACCAACCGCCGTAAGGCATTGACCGTAGCAGAGCAGAATCTGCTGCTGTCCTACCTCTCCAAAACGCCGAAGTATCAGCACTGGTATCCAATTTTCGCGGTCATGCTGGGAACTGGTTTGCGCGTAGGAGAAGCCACTGGTCTGCGCTGGTGTGATGTGGATTTTGAGGAAGGCACGATCTCCGTCAATCACACGCTGGTCAACTACGACCACCGTGAGAACAACGGCGGCAAGAAGGGCTGCTACTTCAACTGCCACTCGCCCAAAACGAAGGCTGGTGTCCGCACTGTTCCGATGATGGACTTCGTGAAAGAAGCCTTTGAAAAGGAACGTGCCTATCAGGAAGAAGCAGAGATCCATTGCACGGTAACGGTGGACGGTTACACGGACTTTATCTTTGTCAACCGCTTTGGTGAGTGCCAGCATCAGGGAACGCTGAACAAGGCCATCCGGCGCATCATCCGGGACTGCAACGATGAAGTGCTTGCGAAGAATCCGAACAGCAACGTACTCCTGCCGCGTTTCAGCTGCCATACCCTGCGGCATACCTTCACGACCCGGATGTGCGAAGCGGGCGTGAACATCAAGGTGATTCAGGATGCGCTGGGACATTCTGATATTTCCACAACCTTGAACATCTATGCAGATGTGACCAAGGAATTGCGTAAGTCTGAATTTGAAAATCTTGACCGTCAGTTCGCACAGTGGAAAGACCCTGAAGAATAAAATAAAGCATACGCCAAATACGCCATACGCCATTTACGCCAATTCATACGCCAAACGATACAGTTCGGATAAAGGCTTGTGTAGAGATGTAAATGGAATGGCAAAATTCAACCCTTGTGGTGTAGAGTAGTATCAAGAAATAAAGGCTTATAACCGTTCGTCGATGACATCCCCACGATGAAGCCCATCGACCAGTGAACTACAAGGAAATTGACATAGAAACGAAAGATTTGACTTCTGATTTTCTTGCAAAAACTGTGTCATCCCCGTTTTGACATCAATTTGACAGCAAAATCCTGAAGAATTACGTCCCGTTATGAAGCGTGACGGATTTCAGATAAAAACGCACAAGGCTTGAACAAAGCTATAAGAGCACTTCTTGGAACCATCCGAGAGGTGCTCTTTTCGTTTGCTCCTGCGGCCAACTTCTGTCAGACAGTCACAAAAAACGGAGGATAAAATTATGAAAACCGACTACAAGCCCATCAAACCCATGAAAGAAATTCCCGACCAGCTTCGCAAACTGCGCCGCCAATTCCTGCGCTACCAGCAAGCAGAAATCGTGTACAGCCTGTCCCATAAGAAGTTGCTGGAGCTCGCTAGCGATGCCGGGGCCATTTACCGCTTCGACAGCACGGTGCTTATCAACCGGGAGATTTTTGATGCCTATTTGGAACGCTTCCATGAACCTGCAAGAAAAATTGCCGTGGAGGAGGTCGAGGACAAGTGAGCGGCAGGGTGTGGATGTTCTCCGACCAGATCGACGATGAAGATATGGATTTTATGCGGCATGAGTTCGTGACTTATAGCATGGCAAGCGATTATTATGGGCTTGGACTGAAACCTGTCACCCGGATGGCACATGAATGTGGGGCTATCTATAAGATTGGCCGGAAGATTCTAATTCGGAGAAGCATTTTTGAAGAGTACCTGCGCCAGCAGAGAAAGATTTGAGGTGTGCAATGGAAAAGTCGAACACTAGATTGCATGATGAAAATAATGGGCTGGACTATGTGCTGGTCGGAGATTACTACTTTCCTGCCTTGATTTTGGCAGAGGATTCTCGCCCTGTTGGCCGCTGGGGTAGAATGCACAAACGGTATCTCAAAGAACATCATCCAGTACGGTATCAGGTTCTTCTGCTGTCCGGCAGGCTGAACACCTATCTGGCGGACACTGATACACAAGCAGAGGAACAGCTGGAGTTGCTTACCCAGCAGATGGCAGAACGTGAGGGCATGAACGAAGAATTGAAAGCCGCAAATCAAATGGAATGGGTGCGTAGGATGAACAGTATCCAGAACCGAGCGGAGGAAGTTATTAAGGCCGAATTGATCTTTGCATAATGTCCGGAGGGGCAGATGCCGTATAACTTGGTATCTGCCCCTCTTATGTTTACAAGCTGTCGTTATAAATTGATGTAAAGGCATAAATTTCAAAATATTTTGAATGCAAAATGGAATATATTTGCATTCTCATTGACGCTCTATTGTAAAAGCATTATAATTGTTACATAAAATTCACACAAACCACACCTGTACAATTGAGCAATAGGGAAAAGTTATGACGAATGGCATAGAAGCAACAGTTGCTCTTTGCAAATGCGGAAAAGTCCACAAAGCCTACGGTGTCCGCTTTGAAAAGGCTGGCAAAAAGCACTGGAAGTACACATGGGCGTTTCCTATCAAAGAATCAGCCGCAAAACATGAAGGCTACGATGAAACCACAATTATTGGTAAGATTGAGCCAACAGAAGATTATCCCGGATGTCCTTACTGTAAAGCAACTACCTTCGTAATATGCGGCACCTGTGGAAAATTGAATTGCTATAATGGTTCTAGGTTGTTCTCCTGTGGATGGTGCGGAGTACATGGTGTTGTCAGTTTGGGTTATGACGGCTCTGGCATCCGAAGCAGTGGAGATCGGTAAAAGATTATGAGTATCTTCAACAAGCAACAACAGAAACCCATGCCGACTTTCTCTGCCAGTCAGACGGTTCTTCCTTCTGCTGCAATCTCCCGGATTGAGAGTGGCAGTCTGGCAGAACTGAATGTGCCTAACTTGATGCTCAAAAAGGGTGAAAAATGCTGCTTTGTAGACAAGAGCTACGAAATGGTCGAGACAAGCACCACTCGAAATGTCCGAAAATCCGGCGGTACCAGTGTGCCAAGTGTCTTTTTCAAGGGCGTTCGATACCACATGGGCAGCAGTGAATCTATCCCGGTAACGGAAACCAAGGTCGACTACATACCGGGATACCTTTATATTACCAACAAGCGCATCATTTTCACCTCGCAGAAAGGCGGCCTAGAAAAAACCATTGGTTCACTTTCTGCATTTCATCCCTATTCCAATGCGATTGGGCTTCAATTTGGGCAAAAGGTCATAAACTTTATTCTGCCTCGTGCGGATTTGGCAGTACAAACGCTTCAAATTATGACGTAAATCATCGAAAGGGTATTGCAATATGGGAAATCTAAAAGTACATGATAAGCTGGATATTCAAGCTGGGGGACAGGCTGAGGTTCTGGATGAATTTGGTTCTGGTGGTCAGGGCACGGTCTACAAGGTATCGTACAACGGCAAAACCTATGCTCTGAAATGGTATCATCTGGGAGTTTTCAAGGGAAAGGAAAATGACTTCTATAAAAACCTCGAAAACAATATTAGCAATGGTGCGCCAACGGATGCTTTTCTCTGGCCAAAAGCCATTACCAAAGTTTATAACGACCAGTTTGGCTATCTGATGGATGTGCGCCCGTCTGGTTACGAAGAACTGACCAACTTTTTTGTGGGTGGCCGAAAGCAGAAACAGGCGCGTTTCAAAAGTTTCTACGCCCTCTGTACGGCAGCAATCAATATTATCGAAGCCTTCCGTGCTCTGCACAATAATGGCTACAGTTATCAGGATATCAACAACGGCAACTTCTTCATCAACCCGGAAAATGGCGATGTGCTGATTTGCGATAATGATAACGTCAGTCCGTTCGGAACCAATCTTGGCATTATGGGCAAGCAGCGCTGGATGGCTCCGGAAATTGTTATGGGAAAGAATGACCCCGACAAGAACAGCGACCGTTTTAGTCTGGCCGTAGTGCTGTTCCGGTTATTGTTCATCAACCACCCGTTGGAAGGCCGTTACAGCACCCCTCCCTGCATGACCAAAGAAGCCGAGCAAAAATATTATGGTAGTGCTCCAATTTTTGTCTATGACCCATCTACAACGGAAAACCGTCCGATTCCGGGAACTGACCATAATCTGAAACTGTTCTGGAATGTTTATCCGGACTATGTAAAAGAAGCGTTCATCCGTGCATTCAGTCATGATGTAATGATGAAGCAGAAGCCACGCATTCTGGAAAAAGAGTGGCTGGATATTTTTATCCGCCTGCGCACGGAAATTGGCCGCTGCCCACACTGTGATATGAACCCCAAAAGTTAGACAAAAATCAAATTAAGCGACCCCAACGGTCTGAATCATGTACTGTACAGGGCTCAGGCCGTTTAGTTTTAATTTGATTCGGCGATTGTTGTAATAGTCGATGTAATCGATAATGGCCTTTTCAAGCTGGTCAATGGAATCAAATTTTTCCAAATAGAACAGTTCTGTCTTGAGCAGTCCAAAGAAGTTCTCGGCAACCGCATTGTCCAGACAAGTGGCTTTCCGAGACATACTTTGCGTAATTCCTTTTGCTTTCAGTAGATTCTGGTAGGACTTCATCTGGTATTGCCAGCCCTGATCCGAATGCAGAATCAGATTGTCAACCTTGTCCGGCAGCTTTTGAAAAGCACCTTCCAGCATATCCGTGATCTGTTTGAAATTTGGATGGCGGCTCAGGTTATAGCTGACAACTTCGCCATTGAACAGATCGAGAATTGGAGACAGATAGAGTTTTTGGTCGTTCACTTTGAATTCAGTAACATCTGTGACCCATTTTCGATTTGGCTGGTTTGTCTTGAAGTGCCGTTCCAGCAAGTTTGGCGCAACTTCTCCGACTTCACCCTTGTAGGAGTTGT